>JANMRV010000808.1:0-2069 GCA_031388685.1 Planctomycetota bacterium | reverse complement strand
CTGCACGCCGTCGATCAGTTTCTCGGGCACGCCGAAAGCCGGTCAACTCTCGGGCTACGTGATCAGCGGTTCGAACGTGCGCAACGGCAAGCCCGGTTTGATGCTCTACAGCGTGAACGGCCAGAACAACGCGCCGTTCTCCGGTGGGACGCTTTGCGTGGCGACGCCGCTCAAGCGCACCACGCCCTTGAACTCCGGTGGCAATCCGGCGCCGGCGAACGACTGCAGCGGTGTGTACCAGATCGACTTCAGCGCCTTCGCGGCCGGACTGCTCGGGGGCACGCCGCTCGCGGCGCTGTCCAACCCCGGCCAGGTCGTGAACACGCAGTTCTGGGGCCGCGACCAGGGCTTCCCGGCACCCAACAACGTGACGCTGACCAACGGTCTGCAGTTCACGCTCTGTCAATGAACGATTGACGGCTCGGGCCCGCGGACTCACGCGGGCCTGCATCGCACGCGCCCGCGATCTGTTCCACAGATCGCGGGCGCACTCCATTTGACGCAAGGGGCAAATGACGTGTCGATGGGCAGCCAGCCCGCCTGGGTGCTAACGTCGAACGCGGGCCCAGATCTCCCACCTCATCCCAACGCCTCACCCTCGGCAATCGTCTCGAGCATGAATCGTCGTCGCGCCCGCTGGCTCGCGCTCAGCGCATCCTCCGTGATAGCAGCTCTGATCTTCGCCGCCGTGTGGCCGTGGCTGAAGAACCGGGAGACTGAAAGCGTGCGCATCCAGCGGCTGCAGCGGCCGGAGGGAAGTACGGCGCAGCGCAGCGGCGCGAGCGGCGCGGCCTCGCTGGATCCGGCGACGCCACAAGAGTGGCGCTACTTCCTGACCGAAGACGAGGCCGACAGCTACTTCTTCGTGCGCAGCAACAATCGCATGGTCTTCGACCCCTGGACCTACATGCGCGACGCAGGAAATCTCGACGAAATGATTCCGCGGCGCGAGCACCCTGCCGGCAAGTACCGCTGGCAGTCGAACAGTCTCGGCTGCCGCGAAGATCATGAACTCGACGATCCGCCGCGTGATTGGCGCGTGCTGGTCGCGGGCGACAGCCACACTTGCGGGCTGTGCAACGACGAGGAGAGCTTCGCGAATCTGCTGGAAGCAGGCCTCGCGCGTGAGTACGCGGGCAAGTCCGTCGAGGTGCTGAACGCCGCGCTCGGCGGATACTCGTTCTACAATTACTTCGGCACGCTGCTGCGTTTGCGAAGTTTCAAGCCGCAACTGTTCGTGATCGGTGTTTTCGGCGGCAACGATTTTGCGGAGCTGCTTCCGCTCGAGTTCCAGTTCAAGAACCGGCCCTGGGACACCATGAGCGAGCGCGAGCAGGAACGTCGGGCGGCGGCCATGGAAGTTTCTTACGCGGCCATGGGCCAGGGCCTCAACTCCATCGACACCTTTCGCGCCTGGCCCCACGAAGAGCCGCTCATGGTTCGCTCCGCGATCGAGTTGTGTGAACAGATGCGCGATGTGGCCCAAGGCTACGGCACGAAGCTGATCGTGGTTTTCATTCCCGCCCCCTTCGACTTCAAGTGGGACAAGTTGCCCCAGCGCGCCCTCGACGCACGCGCCGCGCTCGAGTTGACGGACGAGGACATGGCGATCAACCGGCGCATGGGAACGAGTTTTCTGGAGGGGCTGCGCGCGGCAGGCCTGCCGGTGCTCGACATGCGGCCGATCTTCGAGCGTGAAGCGACACCGCCCTACTGGCGCGTGGACTTCCACATCAATCTGCGCGGACAGGAACTCATCGCCGAAGCGTTGAAGCCGCTTGTGTCTGCCGCACTGGAGGGGCGCTGAGCCGCTCGGCCGCGCTCTCGCGCAGGATGGCGGGGCTGTTACCCGGCAGCGCTGAAGCGCTGGAATGCGAGACCAAGGAGCCGGGCAGATGTCTCCTGGACCTGGCCAAGCCGGATACGCCTGAATGGCGCGGCTCGAAGGACCGCTCGTCACGGGGTCGAAGCGGCTGACTTCCCGCTGGCCACGCTGATCCTTGCAGTCCGGTTCCACGCCGAGGGAGCGCCCCTGCCGACGGAGCGCGGGTCGGAGCGCTTTCGAGCCT
>JANMRV010000791.1:0-1811 GCA_031388685.1 Planctomycetota bacterium | reverse complement strand
GGTTGCGGCCAGCAGGGCGGTATGCGCGGTGGAACCGAGAACACCGCGGGCGCCGTGGCATTCGGGCGCGCCTTCGAGCGCCTGAGCGAAGGCGCGTTCGGTACGCCAAGGACTCTCGGCGCCTTGCGCGATCAACTCTTCGAGCGGCTCGAGGCGAAGTTCCCCGGCCTCGAGCGCAACGGCAGCGCGGACGCGCTTCCCAACACGTTGAACGTGTGTTTTCCAGGCGCCGACGCCGCGCGTCTCGTGCAGAGTCTGGGTGCGCGCGGTTTCAGTGTTTCCGCGGGTGCGGCCGCCTCGGGCGGCGCGATGAGCCACGTGCTCGAGGCCATGGGTTTGGGCGAAGCCCGGGCGCGCTCGAGCCTGCGCCTGAGTCTGGGTGCGCACTCGACCCTGAATGGGATTGGCCGGCTGGTCGAGGCCCTCGAGCAGGCCCTGCCCGTTTCGCAGATCGCGGGTTCGCGGTAGGCTGACGGGGACGGCGCCAAATCATGCAAACTTCGCCCCTTTCGCAGTTGTGTCAGACCCTCGCGCGCGAGTTCTTGGCTGATCCCAAGGGCGCGCGCGTTGCCGGCCAGCTCTCGCGCTATGCGAGCGAGCATCAGGACTGGCGCAGCTGGGCCTTTTTCGACGACGATTGCTACACGCGCAATTTGGTGCATCACGAGCAGCAGTTCGAACTGCTGCTTTTGTGCTGGGGCGCGGGCCAAAAGAGTCCGATCCACAACCACGAGGGCCAGCGCTGCTGGATGGCCGTGCTCGAGGGCGAAATCTCCGAGACACTCTTTCTCGTTCCACCGGCTGCTTCGGCGAGCGCGGCCGGCGCGGCTCCGATGAAGCAGGGGAATTCGCGCGTCTGCCCGCAGGGCCAGGTCGCGTTCATTACCGATGAGATTGCGTTGCACGAGATCGCCGCGGCCGGTGGCAAGCCGGCGGTCAGCCTGCACCTGTACTCGCGCCCGTTCTCGACCTGCCAGGTTTTCGACCGGGAGACCGGGCGCATCAGCGTGCGGCAGCTCGGCTATTACTCGGTTCGCGGTCAGCGTGAGCTGACCGCCAGGTAGGTGACCGAAAAACACCGAGGGGTGCCGCTTGTGACGCGACACCCCCCGGCTCTCTCCGCTGCATTCCCCTCGGGACCAGTTGCGAGGCAAAGGTCGATGCGAGCTGCACCTTGGCCACGGCCCCATGAAAGTCAGGCCGATGCCTGGACCGGTTCCTTCCTCCAGCAGCTGAAACGAGGAAAAATGCCGCCACCGCCGAGAATTCTTGGAAAAATCGGTTCGCGCCGCCGGACGACGGTCTTGCGCCGATCCGGGAGCGCCCAGTAGGGCCGGGGCGGCCCTTGCCGCACCTGTCGTCGAGGGCTAGAGTCCCGCGCCCGACCGTCCTTGGACGGTCCGCACAGCGGTGTAGATCAGATGGTTAGAGCAACGGCTTCATAAGCCGTGTGTCGTCGGTTCGAGTCCGACCACCGCTACCAATATCGCAGTCGGCGGGGGAACGGCCCAATCCTCAGCTGAGGAACAGCATCTCGCGGTACTTCGGCAGGGGCCAGAGGTCGTCCTCGACCAGGCCCTCGAGGATGTCGGCATGGATGCGCAGGTCGGCCATGGCCGGCATGACGTGGTCGCGGAAGGCGTTGGCGTGCTGCTCGGGAGTTCCGTGGTGAGCTTCGGCCGAGGCGCGCGCCTGCTCGAGCAAGTCGAGCGAACGCTTCAGATCGTTGATCGTTTTGGCGACGAGCTCCAGGCATTCGATCTGGGCCTTCACGTCCAGGCGCGGCAGGATCTGCTGGGTGGCGTGGATCG
>JANMRV010000682.1:0-2887 GCA_031388685.1 Planctomycetota bacterium | reverse complement strand
AGCTCGATCCGCGGGTGAGCCGCCGCAACTTCGTTTACGATCAAACCGTCGGGACGTCGATGCGCATCGGTTGGCCGGAACGCTTGTCGATGTCGAGCACCACCAAGTTTCCCGCGACCGCGCCACCGTGTTCTTCGGGGTAGTAGCGCAACTGCTCGCGCGACAGGCCGTCGAGGCTCGCCAGCGCCTCGATGTCGTCCATCACCGTGTCGGACTCGACCTGCTCGTTGAACTTGCACTCGCCCCAGTTCTTGGACACGTAGTACGCATCCCGCTTCGTGGCGAAGTCGCCGTTCTCGACCATCTCTTTCGAGAGCGCCATCAGGCGCAGGGTCTGCGCAAACGTTTTCACCGTGTTGGCGGTCAGCTGCCGCTTCGTCACGGCTTTGCCCAGTTCGAAGTGGCCTACTTTCTTGTCGTAGCGCACGTTGCCGAGCGAACGCGTCGGGTACTTCAATTCGGGCAGGTGCTGCGCGGTGATCGTGTCGCGCACTTTCGCGGCGGTGGCCTGGATGAGCTTCAGCGTCTTGTGATCGAGCGCGCTCAATTCGGGTCGCGCTGCGGCAGGCTTCTTCTCGGGCACGGAGTCGGGCTTCTTCTTGGCCATGGGGTCAGATCTTGCGCGAGCGGTTCAAGGTGGATTCGAGCGACTTCACGGTGGCGTCGCGCTCGGGGTCGCCAAGGTCAAGAATTTCCTGCAGCGCGATGCCGATGTGCGGCAGGTACTTTTCAATGTACGAGCGCTTGTTGAACTCGCTCTGCAGGCGCTTGCCCTTCCTTATATAAGTGGCGAGCTTGCGGCCGCATTCCTGCAGGCCCAGGCGGATCTCCTTCTGGATCTCCTCGTAGCCGGCGATCGCCTCCTTGGACTCCGAAGTGAACGGCACCCAGGCACTGGCGATGTGGATCAAGACAGCGCAGGGGCCGATCGGAAGCGCGCCTTTGGGTTGCTGCAATCCATAGGACTTCCAGTTCGTCGCGATCACGCTGCGCGTGATGCCGCAGGCAGCTTGTTGGTGGAGCAGCGGCACGCGATTGGCGAAGCGCAGCACGCGAATCGGCTCGTCGGCGTTGCCGACCAGGTCTTCGGTCTGCACCACGGTCTTGCGTTTTTGGATGCGGCCTTCTTCCGTGAGTTCGAGCCCGACGCCGCCCGGTTTTCCGTAGGCAATGCCGACTTCGATCGCGAACGGGTTCCCGCGATACACCGACGGCGGCCGCGAACAGGCAACGTAGAAATCGGCTTCGATTTCTTTCTTCAATCCCGAAGTCACCAGCTCCTCGCCGATCGGCGAGATGCAGGTCGTCGGCGGCGACATGATCTTCGTCGCCTGGACCGCGGTGTGCAGCGCGGCCGCTTCCTCGCGCGCGATGCGGCCGGGATTGGCCTTCGACGAAACCTTCGCGGTCTTGCAGATGTCTTCGGCGACTCGCGGGCCGACGCGGCAGAATTCTTCCTGCAGGAAACCTGAAAGCGTGCGCGACTGCGTTTCCTTGAGCATCGCGATCAACGCGCCCAACTCGACACCGTGCGGGTGCGGTTTGATCTCTTCGGCCTGCGGCGGCAGTTGCTTGGTGCTGCGCTCGTAGCTCACCGGTTGCGAGCCGCCTTCCGTGCCGACCGTCGGATCGATGTAGTGCAGCGTCAGGTGCGGATTCGCGATCGCGGTCTGCTTCAAGAACATGTCGACGGAGCGCAGACCCTTTTGGTACTTCGCTTCCATCTCGATCTCGACCTTCGTGCCGTGTTCCTTCGGCTTGCCGTCGCGCTCCCAACTGACCACGTTCGATTCGTGGATGTCGGGTTTGTTGCGCGCGGTGTCGATCGACATCACGAACTCGTGGCAGTCGGCTTTCTTGGCTGTGCGCGAAAGGATGCGCACCGGTTTGCCGGTCGTGAGCTGGCCGTACATGCCCGCCGCGCTGATGCCGATGCCCTGCTGGCCGCGCGATTGGGCGAGCTTGTGGAACTTCGATCCGTAGAGCAGCTTGCCGAAGACCTTTCCGATCTGCTCGGAGACGATGCCGGGCCCGTTGTCCTCGACGATCATGCGGAAGTGCTCCGACGTCGTCGGCTTCAGCTCGACCCAGATCTCGGGCAGGATGCCGGCTTCTTCGCAGGCGTCGAGCGAGTTGTCGACCGCTTCCTTGACCGCGGTCAGCAACGCCTTGAGCGGCGAATCGAAACCGAGCAGGTGGCGATTCTTGGTGAAGAATTCGCTGACCGAAATCTCGCGCTGGCGCGTGGCCATCTGCTGCGCGGTCGAGCGTCGGCCGCCGATTGCCTCCTCCGCCGTCGGCCCGCCGGGCACGGGCTCCGCGACCGACTCCGGCAACGCCTCGGCCTCGCCAGACTCGGCTTCGCTCTTCGAAGCCTTCGACTTGCGTGCTTTCGCGGCCATCTTGGACTTTGCCGCGGGTGCGGCGGGAGCTTCCTCGGGGAACAGACTTGCAGTGGTGTCGGGCATGGTGGCGATCGATACGGCGCTGCTCTCTGTGTAGAAACGCGCGCGAATGGAATCAAGCTTCGCGTGACTACGCGAGCATCGTCCACAGACCGTACAGACCCAGGCCGATCAACAAAAGCGGCGGCGCTGAAGTCAGGCAGCCGACTTTCAGGAAGCGCTGGTTGATCGAGCCGCCGCAGTTCGGGCAGGCCGCCGGTTTGGGGACGGGCAGTTTGGCCTTGCAGTGCGGGCAGAAGGGGCTTGCGATCAGGCGCGGCATCGGTCGGTCCTCATTCGGCTAGGACGCGCGGCTCGAGCGTGGCGTCGGCGAGTCCCAGTCGCGCGGCCTCGTCGCGAAAACGACGCAACGCAGGCGCGAAGTCGGAGCCGGGATCATAGCGACATTCTTCGCTGAGATATCGACGGCAGGCGTCGAGCGG
>JANMRV010000659.1:0-2020 GCA_031388685.1 Planctomycetota bacterium | reverse complement strand
CGCGGGCTACCGCCAACCAATCGGCGCGCCGCCCATCGCGAGGCCGCCGGTCAAACTGGTTTTCGACTTGCCAGCGGACGTCATGCGGCCGACATCCTGAAACCACGGATACCTCGTACCGTCCCAGATCTCATACGCGGTGAAGCTTTCCGTCGGCGACCAGCACGGCTTCGCGTAGCCGAGAATCGGCGTTCGCTGGCTGAGTTGCACGATACTGGTACCGTTCGGACGGATCGTCGAGCGCGCGCGCTGCGCGGTCGCTGGCCGCAGTTGGGAGCTTGCGCGCGAACACTGGCGCAGCGGAGCGTTCACGCTGAAGCAGACCGGCAGGGTATTCGCGAGCGCCGAGAAGCCGAGCGCGCTGGTGCGCTCGTTCCGACTCAAGTTCGACTCGATCGTCTATCGATGGCAGGCCGAGTCGGCGTTCGGTCGCTCGTTCCACTTGCTCGACGGCGTGCGGGTGATGGGCTCGATGCGCCACGTGCACGCGTTCACTCGCCGCGCCACGATCGAACTGCCTGATGAACTCTCGCCCGAGCGCAAGGCATTCCTCGTCTGGCTCGTGCTCTTGATGTGGAGGCGCCAACACAACTCGAGTTGAGCCCCGCGCGTCGAGCTTCAGTCCATCGTGCCAAGCAAACGGTGCGGCGCGCGCTCCTCCCTCGGGAAGCGCGCGCCCCCGTCGATCCACGCCCAGCCCTCAGGGGCTGCGAGCCTCACCCCTGATCGTGCTGCACGCGGAAGAGATCAACCGCCGTCGCCGAGTTGCCGAACTCGTCGGTCGCGGCGATCGTGACCGTGTAGGTGCGGCCCGGTCCGTTGCCCGCTCGCCCGGCGCGCAGCTGGAGAATGATGTCGCCGTTCACGATCGAGACGGTGGGCTCGGTGAAGTCCGGATTCGTGTAGACGTCACCGTTGCCGGGAGCCTCGATCGGTTCGCTGCTCGTCACTGTCGCGCCCAGCGTGATCGCTCCCGCTGAATTGTCGAAGGCGTTGGGAGCGATCACGACAGCCGAAGAATTGCCAGAGCCGACAGCGCCATCAGTTCATTGCAGGGGACGCGTCGAGTAGCACGTGACATGTCTCTCCATATCAAGGACAGATCTGATACTCCAAGCCACCGGACAACTGCGAGTTGTTCGGCGCCGCGAAGCCGTTGTCGCGGCCCCAGAACTGCGCATCGACGACCGTGCCAGGAACGATCAGGAAGGCCGCGGGCGTGCCGCCCAGTGCGCCGACCGCGAAGGCGTTCATGTCGATCGAGTACACGCCCGAGCAATTGTTCGGTGGAGCAGTTCCGCCCGAGTTGAGCGGGATCGAGCGCTTGAGCGGCGTGCTCACGCAGCGCAGTCCGCCCTGGAACGCGATCGCCGCACGACCGGCATTGGAGTAGAGCAGCAGGCCGGGCTTGTTGTTGATCACGTTGCTCCCCGAGAGCGTGAAGCCAGAGCCCGCAGTCGCGCTCGAATTTCCAGTCGCGCTCGCAGCTGGCGTGCAGCCCTGCGAATTGACCTTTGCCGTGCAGTAGGTCGTCGCGATGCAGCCGCCGTCGTAGAGAGCCAGCCAGGCGTCGCTCGAGCCCGCGTTAGGTCCGGCGAGGTTGCCCGTAGTGGCACCGCCGAAGTACACCCCACTCCACCCGTCCGAGGCAACGGCGCCCGCAGTGTCCGTGCCGAGCGTCCCGAGCTGACGAATCCAGATCTGGTTTCCAGCGCCGTCATAGTGCCCGAGCCAAGCGTCTTGGAGGCCCGCGTGCGGCCCGCCAAGGCCGCCTTGGGTGTGGCCACTCACATACACGCCGCCCGATCCGTCTGGTGCGCTCGCTTCCAACTTATCATCGGTGTTCGTCCCGAATTGTCGGATCCAGGTCTGGTTCCCGGCTCCGTCGTAGCGCGCCAGCCAAGCGTCCGTGACGCCCAGAGTCGGTCCGCCGAGGCCGCCACCCAAGGTGTAGCCGCCCACATACACGCCGCCCGACCCATCGGGCGTTGCGGAATTCGCGTAGTCGTCGCCGCCCGAC
>JANMRV010000144.1:0-1856 GCA_031388685.1 Planctomycetota bacterium | reverse complement strand
ATTCCCTGGAGCGCCTGATGATCGCCGGAGCCGCGGTCGAGCCCGATCTCGTGCGCCGCGCGCGCGCGGTGATCAGTCGGCGCGGCGAAGTGTTCACCCCCTACGGTGCCACGGAAGCCTTGCCGGTCGCGCACATCGAAGGTGTCTTGCTCGCCGGCCGGCTGGCCGAAGCATCAGCGCGCGGCGCGGGCACCTGTGTCGGACGTGCTGTTACTGGAGTCGAAGTGCGTTTGATTCGCATCGTCGACGAACCGATCAGTCAGTGGAGCGACGAGCTGCTCGTCGGGTCGCATGAAGCCGGCGAAATCTGCGTGCGCGGCAAAAACGTGACCCGCGAATACAAGTTCGAACCCGAGGCCACGGCCCTGGCGAAAATCCAGGATGGCGTGAGCTTCTGGCATCGCATGGGCGACATCGGCCGCTTTGATGAAGAGGGCCTGCTGTGGTTTCTCGGCCGCAAGTCGCACCGCATCGAGACCGCGAGCGGCACGCTGTTCCCGGTGCCCCTGGAAAACGTCTTCGAGTTGCACCCCGCCGTCGGACGTTGCGCGCTCGTCGGTGTCGGCCCGCGTGGCGGCGAGATTCCGACGCTCGTTATCGAAACCTCTTCAGGCCAGATTCCAAAGACCGCCCGCGCGCGCGAAGTGCTTGCGACGGCGATCCTGGGATTCGCGGCCGGTGTCGCGACCCTGGAGCCGATTGCGCGCGTGCTGTTCAAGAAGGACTTTCCGCTCGACGTGCGCCATCAGGCGAAAATCGATCGCACGGCCCTCAAGGCGTGGGCGCAGAGCGAGTCTCCGTGAAGTGCCTAGTCACCGGCGGCGGCGGCTTTCTCGGTCGCGAGATCGTCGAGCGTTTGATCGCACGCGGCGATGAAGTCGTCTCGATCTCGCGCTCGATTCACCCTGAGATCGAGCAACTTGGCGCGAAGTCCCTCGCGATCGAGTTGAACGAACAAGAGGACCTGTGCGCCGCGCTGCGAGGCGTCGATGTCGTCTTCCACACCGCAGCGAAGGCCGGAGTCTGGGGCTCGCGCGCGGAGTATTGGCGAACGAACGTCGATGGCACCGCGAACCTGCTTGCGCAGTGTTCGAAGTCGGGTGTGAAGCGCTTCGTGCACACCTCGAGTCCGAGTGTCACGTTCGATGGAACCGATCACATTCGCGCGTCGAACGATTTGCCATATGCGAAGAAATTCCTCGCGCATTATCCCGCTTCGAAAGCCGAAGCCGAGCGCATGGTGCTCGCTGCCAATGGAAGAAATGGGCTTGCGACCGTCGCGCTGCGCCCGCACCTGATTATCGGCGCCCGCGATCCTCACCTCGTACCGCGAATCATCGAGCGCGCCAAGTCCGGCAGGCTGCGCGTGGTAGGCGATGGCCGCAATGAAGTCACGTTATGCGCGGTCGAGAATGCGGCCCACGCGCATCTGCTCGCGGCCGATTCGCTCGCCCCGCATGCGCCCCACGCCGGTCGCGCCTATTTCATCGGCCAGGAAGAACCCGTGAAGCTCTGGCCCTGGATCAGTGACCTGCTCACGCGACTTGGCCTCGCGCCCCCGACGCGCCACATTTCCGCCGGCACTGCCGCGCGCCTCGGCGCCGCCTGCGAACTGACCTGGCGCACCCTCGGCCGCCGCGACGATCCGCCCATGACTCGCTTCGTCGCCGCGCAACTTTCCACGAGCCACAGCTACGACATGCAGCCCGCGCGGCGGGACTTCGGGTATCGCGAACTCGTGTCGCTGGCCCAGTCGATGGATGCCATCGTGGCGACCTCGCGATCTCCCTGACTAAGGCGAGCCGAGCGAGAATCGCCGCAGTCCACCGGCAAGAGACTGTTTGTGAGGCCGGGCT
>JANMRV010000588.1:0-2364 GCA_031388685.1 Planctomycetota bacterium | reverse complement strand
CACGGCGAAAAGGTAGGGTGGGGAAGTACCTGACTCAGTACTTCAGTACTTCGGATTGACTGCATACGCGCTATCCTGCAACACGAGTTGATTCCTTTGCTGCGCTCGCTCGGCCTGATTGCGCTCCTCGCGCTGAGTTCGTCGGCACGGCCGTGCAGCGTTGGCGACACGCTCGATTCGATTCGCGCGCGCGGTTGGTTTGCGTTCGGTGGCGATCAAGAGGGTGGCGGACCGTACATCTATCCCGATCCGGCGAACTCCGCGCACACGATCGGTTTCGATGTCGAGATCGCCGGCGCGATCGCCGGCGAATTTGCGCGCGAATTTGGCAAGCCCATCGAGGCGCGTTTCGCGCAGGGGCCGTGGGACAAGCTTCCCGACCAGCTGAAGACCGGCCGCATCGACTGCGTGATCGACGGCTACGAGTGGACTAGCGCGCGCGCGCGCGACATGTCGGCGAGCCTGCCGTACTACGCCTACGAGCTGCAATTGCTTTCGCTCGCCGATGAGCGCGGCGTCGCGCGCATCGATTGGGCCGCGCTCGCTTCCGCGCCGAAGAAGAAAGTTGGCGTGCTCGGCGGATCGGCGGCCGAGCGCTACATCGAGGAGCATTGCCCGAACGTCGAGATCGTCTCGTACGACGGCGTGACCAACGCCATGGGCGACGTCGTCTCGGGACGCGTCGACGCGACGCTGCAGGATCTGCCGATCGCCATTTTCTATCACAAGGACTTTCCGGCCTTGGCGCGTGCTGGAGAGCCCGTGGGGCCAGGCCGCTATGTGGTCTACATGCGCCGCGGCGACGAATCGCTGCACAATGCAGTCGATCGCGCGATCGTGTCGCTGCGCGACCGCGGCGTGTTGCGTTCGATCTACGAGAAGTACGGAATCTGGACACAGGCGCAGAACGATCCGACGTTCATGCAGCTTCCCGCGGACGAAAAATCCGACGAGGCGAGCGGCCGGAGCGCCGCGGAGTTCTTCGGCAAGCACGGCAAGACGCTGGTCCAGTCCGCGGGCATGACCGTGCTGCTTTCGATCCTGTCGATGCCGCTCGCGATCGCGCTGGGAATCCTGATCGCCCTGGGAAGACTCTACGGTCCCAAGCTGGTCGCATGGCCGCTCTCGGTCTACGTCGAGGTGCTGCGTGGCACGCCGCTGATGTTGCAGCTCTTCGTGATCTTTTACGTGCTGCCCAACCTCGGCCTGCGGCTCGATGCGCTGGCGTCCGCGGTGTTGGGGCTTGCGATCAACTATTCGGCCTACGAAGCGGAGATCTATCGCGCGGGACTCCAAGCCGTGCCGCAGGGTCAGATGGAAGCCGCGCTTTCGCTGGGCATGGCGCGTTCGCTGGCTCTGCGCCGCATCGTCGTGCCGCAGGCCGTGCGCATCGTGATCCCCGCGGTGACCAACGACTTCATCGCCTTGTTCAAGGACACCTCCGTGTGCTCGGTGATCACGGTCGTAGAGCTGACCAAGAGCTACAACATCGCCGCGATGAACAACCCGAGCGAGGTTTTGCCGCTGGCCGGTTGCGCGGCGTTGCTCTACCTGGCGATGAGCTATCCCTTGTCGCTCCTCTCGGGCCGGCTCGAGCAAAGGCTGCGCCCATGATCGAGGTGCGCGAACTCGTCAAACGCCACGGCGCGGTCGAAATCCTGCGCGGCATCAGCTTGAGCGTCGCGAAGGGCGAGGTTGCGGTGATCATCGGTCCCTCGGGTGGAGGCAAGAGCACTTTCCTGCGCTGCCTGAACGGGCTTGAGCAGTTCCACGGCGGTTCGATCCTGGTCTGTGACGCGACGTTGACGGCCGAACTCGAGCCGCAGCGGCGCGCACAGACTCTGAGCAGGATCCGCTCGCATGTCGGCATGGTCTTTCAGCAGTTCCACCTCTTCCCACACATGAGCGTGATCGCCAACGTGACCGAGGCGCCGACACGCGTGCTCGGTCTTTCAGCGGACGAGGCGCGCGTGCGCGCGGAAAAACTCCTCGATCGCGTCGGGCTCGCTTCGAAGGCCGAGCGCGCGCCCGCCTCGCTCTCCGGCGGCGAGCAGCAACGCGTCGCGATCGCGCGCGCGCTGGCCATGTCGCCCGACGTGATGCTGTTCGACGAACCGACGAGTTCCCTGGACCCGCGCATGACCCGAGAAGTTCTCGCCGTCGTGTCCGATCTCGCGCGCGATGGTCTGACGATGATCGTCGTCACGCACGCGATGGAGTTCGCGCGTCGTGCCGCGCACAGCGTGCACGTGTTCCACGCCGGCCGGGTGCTCGAGTCCGGACCGCCCGCGCAGATCTTCGATGCGCCGCGCGAGCAGGTCACGCGCGAGTTCTTGGAACTCGGCGCGTGAGTACGGAGTCAGG
>JANMRV010000581.1:0-1188 GCA_031388685.1 Planctomycetota bacterium | reverse complement strand
CCGTGTTTTCTTGCGGCGAACTGGGCGGCGAGGCGCGCGATCGTGCGTTAACGGGTCCGCTCCAACAGTTCGAGCAGTCCACTCAGCACGCGCTGCGTCATCCCCCACACGACGCGACCCTCGATCACGAACGAGGGCACGCGCAAGTTCGTGCCACGATGATCGACGCTCGACTCGCGCGCGTTGGCGGCGAGCTGCGCCAGCGGGGTCCATACGGCATGGGCGACTTCTTCGCTGAGCGTGAGCGCGGGCTGCGCGGCGAGCGCGTAGACGAACGGGCGTACCGAGAGCGTGCGTTCGGACTGGCGGATCGGACGCAGGTCGTCGAGGCGGCCGAGAAGTTGCGCGGCGCAGAGATCGATGCCCGTTTCTTCGTGCGTCTCGCGCACGGCAGTGGCGCACAGGTCGGCGTCGCTCGGATCGCGGCGGCCGCCCGGCAACGCCATGTGGCCCGACCAGGGATCGCCGCTGCGAATCGCGCGCTCGATCAGCAGGAATTCCAGGCCGGGCGCGTTCGGCGCGGGAGCGAAGATCAGGGCGACGGCCGCCTGCTCGCGCGGCGGCAACTCGATCAGGCCGGGAGAATGCTGCGCCAGGCGCTGTACGAGGAGTTCGAGGGTCGGGGGCACTCGCCTGATTCTACGCGAGCTGAATCGCAGAGCGAGCTTGGCGTTGTTGCGTGGCGCCGATCACGCGCGGCGGTTAGCTTGCTGCCATGAATCGAATCTCCTTGCTGGCGGCCCTGCTTGCAATTGTCGGCTCCTTCGCCTGCAGCAAGGCAGAGACGGATTCCGGACAGCGCGCCTACACACTCGTCTTCCTGAAGACCGGGCCGCAATACGGCAAGCTCTCGAAGGAGGACAATCAAGCGGCCTTCGCCGGCCATTTTGCGAACATGGGCCGGCTCGCCGAGGAACACAAACTCGTCCTGGCCGGTCCGTTCGGCACGACGCGCCACGACGATGCGCTGCGCGGCTTGTTCGTGATCAATTCCGCCAAGCGTGAAGAGGCGAGCGCGTGGGCTTCGACCGATCCTGCCTCGCAGGCTGGCTTGTTCGTGCTCGAGTACCACGACTTCGCGACCGACGCACCGCTCGAGAAGATGATCGAGCGCGAACTTGATTTGGAAGAGCAAGCCAAGGCCGAGGGGCGCACGCTTCAACCCGGCGACGGTGCGCGGCAGTACGT
>JANMRV010000560.1:0-17911 GCA_031388685.1 Planctomycetota bacterium | reverse complement strand
AAGCGGGCTGGTCGGTTAGCTCCTCCTGGCCCAAGATGTTGTGGTGGACACGACGGTGCCAGTCCCTGGGCGCGACTTCCCCGACACCTATCGGGAGTTCGTGCGTGCCTTTCCTGACGAAGGGACGTGCTTGGGGTACCTGGAAGGTTTGCGTTGGCGAGACGGATTTCTCTGTCCGTCGTGCAAGCAGCTCGCCTCGCAGCCGTGGCGCCAGAGTCGGGCGCGCTTGGTGTGCCCGGCTTGTCGCCATCAGGCGTCGGTGACCGCGGGCACCATCTTCGACAAGACACGCACGCCGCTCACGACCTGGTTCGAGGCGGCGTGGCACGTCACGACGGCAAAGAATGGCCTGTCGGCCAAGACATTGGAGCGCACACTCGGCGTCCGCTACCGCGTCGCCTGGGTCATGTTGCAGCGCTTCCGTGTTGCGATGGTCCGCGCCGAGCGCGAGCGACTCTCGGGCGAGGTCGAGGTCGACGAGACGTTTCTCGGCGGTCCGAAAGCGGGCGGGAAACGTGGGCGTGGCGCGATCAAGAACCTCGTGGTCATTGCCATCGAGATCAAGCGGCCGAGGGGTCTGGGGCGCGTGCGGATGCGTCATGTCCCCGATGCCTCGGCCACACACCTGCTGCCGTTCGTCTCCGACGTCGTGCTTCCCGGAAGCTCGGTGCTCACCGATGGCTGGCCGGCCTACAACGGCTTGGCCCATCGCGGCTACCCACACAAGAAGACGATCCTGAGCGCATCCGACGAACACGCTCACGTCTTGATGCCGGGCGTCCATCGTGTCGCCAGCCTGCTCAAGCGGTGGGTGCTCGGCACTCATCAGGGATCCGTGACCCCCGATCACCTCCAGTCGTACCTCGAGGAATTCACCTTTCGTTTCAACCGGCGCACTTCGCGCAGCCGTGGATTGCTCTTCAGGCGGCTCATGGAGCAGGCCGTCATGAACGGCCCGGTGACCGAAGCCGATGTCACCGGTGGCTACGATTGGTGACGGCACAAGGGGTCGTGGGTGGAGGAGCTAACCGACCAGCCCGCTAGGGAAAAATCGTGCCTGGCACCGTGTGCGCCGATTCGCGGCTCAGGCGCGCAGGGCGAGCATCATGCAATGCAGGCCGCTGCCGATGCCCAGCAGAGCGACCTGCTCGCCTTTTCGGACAAAGCCCGCCTGGAGGGCTTGATGGAACGAGAGCGGCAGCGACACCGAACCCATATTGCCCAGGCGCTCGACCGTGGGGAAGTCGAGCGCGCTGTCGAGCGCGAGCGTTTCGAGCAACAGCCTGCGGTGCGCGACGCCGACCTGGTGGGTCACCACGCGTTGCACGTCGGCGCGCGTCCATTCTTGCTCGGCGAGGAAGCGCTCGAAGGTACGCGCCGCGAGCGCGTTGCCCGCGTGCAACAAGCCTTCCGAATCGGTCTGCATCAACGGACCGCTCGCGCCGGACTCGCGATCGCCCTGACACAGCCCAACCGAGGTCGTGTCCGCAAGCGCCGTTGACCCAAGCACGCTCGGAGCCTTGGGCGCGAGCGAGCGATGGGCGAGGACCCAGGCCGCGCCACCAGCCCCGATCGTCAGCGATGCGAAGGCGCGCTTGAGTTCCTGCTTCGTTCCGCGCGCCAGCAGATCTTCGAGCGTGGCTTCGACGAGCGCGCGGCCGTCTTCCGCGGCCACGATCAGTGCCACGCTCAACGCGCCGCTCTCAATCTGGCTGGCTGCGACGCTGACAGCGTTGGCAAAACCCAGACACGCGTTCGAGAGATCGAACGCCAAAGCGGTCGGCGGCAGATCGAGCGCGTGGTGCACGACCGATGCGGTCGAAGGCTCGAGAAAGTCGCGACACACGGACGCGTGGATCAACATGCCGACACGCTCGCGCTCCACACCGCTCGCGGACAAGGCCGCTTCACCGGCGCGCGCTGCGACGCTCGACGGCAGCGTGCCCGCAGGAAAAAAACGTCGCTCGCTGATGCCGGTCATCAACTCGAGTCGGCCGACGCGCAGGCCCAGCTTCGAGTAGAGCGGTAGCAGCCGGGTCTCGATTTCCTGGGAGGTCACGACCTCGTCCGGCAGGACGTGGGCCATGCCCGCTACGACGACATCGCGAAAACGCATGAGCGATCTAAGGTAGCGCAAGTGCCTCCCACGCTGCCAGGAAGCCATGCGCCGGTGCACCGGATTGACGGATCAGTGGCCCAGCATGCACCCTGGGCGACGATGACGCCTGCGCCGATCACGATCCTGCACGTCGACATGGACGAGTTTTTCGCCGCCGTCGAGGTGCGCGACAACCCGCGCCTGGTCGGATTGCCGGTCTGCGTCGGCGGAGGAGCGCACCAGCGCGGTGTGATCGCGAGCGCGAGCTACGCGGCGCGCAAGTTCGGGGTGCGCTCGGCCATGCCGACCGCGCAAGCGCTCAGTCTGTGCCCCGCGCTCGTGCTGGTTCCGCCCGACTTCGAGCGCTACACGCGCGAGAGCCGCAAGATCATGGAGATCTTCCGCTCCTACACGCCGCTGGTCGAACCGCTGTCGCTCGACGAGGCTTTCCTCGACGTCGCCGGCTGCGAGCGTCTGTTCGGCGACGCGGTCGAGATCGGTCACGCGATCAAGCGTGAGATTCTGCGCGTCACGGGACTGGTCGCGTCGGTCGGTGTCGCGCCGACCAAGTTCTTGGCCAAGCTGGCCAGCGATCTCGACAAGCCCGACGGCTTTCGCGTCATTCGCCCCGAGGACGTGCGCGCCGTGCTCGACCCGCTGCCTGTCGGCGCGATCTTCGGTGTCGGTCCGCGCACGGCGAAACGCCTCGAGGCGCTCGGTGTGCACACGGTCGGCGAACTTGCGGCGCGGCCGCGAGACGAAGTGCTCGCGCGCTTTGGAGCCAGCGGCGCCTGGATCCACGAACTCGCCCACGGCATCGACCCGCGGCGCGTCAATCCGCGCCGCGAGGAGAAGTCCTACTCGGTCGAACGCACGTTCGAAAACGATCTGCTCGATCGCGAAGCGTTGTTGCTCAAGTTGCTCGAGTTCTGCGAAGAACTCGGCGAGCGCCTGCGCGATCGCGGCCTGCGCGGCCGCACGATCACGCTCAAGGCGCGCTACGGGAACTTCAAGACGGTCACGCGCAGTTTCACGCTGGATTTCGCGACCAATCTGGGCCCGCGCATCTATTCCGCCGCGCGCGGCTTGCTCGCGCGCACGCCGCCGGGAGCACTGCGGCTGCTCGGCGTGCAGGTCAGCGGACTCGAGGACGTGCGCGCTCCGCTGCAGGGCGACCTTTTCGGTTCGCAACTCGCCGGGATCGACCTCGAACCGGGCACGCAACGCTTGGAGCGCGCGGCCGCGAGTCTCGACAAGCTGCGCAAGAAGTACGGCGCGCGCACGGTCGTGCCGGCGAGCCTGCTCTCGACTTCGCGCGCCTCGCGCTCCACGCGCGTGCGCTAGCGGTTGACGCGCAGATCGTAGATCCCGATGCGCGCTGTAGCCTCATCGGCGTTGGGCCCTGAACGGATCACGAGGATCCATTCGCCCGCCGTGGCGAAGTCGGCTTGGACGTCGAGCGCGAAGCTGCTGCTGACCGCGTCGACGCCGGTCGGGCCCACGTCGAAGCGAGCGCACTCGCGGGCGTTGTCGCCCTCCTTCGCGTACACGAGCAGGCGCAGGTCGGAGAAATTCGGCGCGCTCGCGATCCACGGCGGGACGCGCAGCTTCGCCTGGAGACTTGCCCGACCCGGACCCGCAGCGAACCTGAGACTCGCGGGTGCCGCCAGCAGCAGCATCACGGGCGCTCCGTCCCAGCCGGTGAGTTCCAAAGCCTTCGTTGATTCGAGATTCAGCGGCAAATCGCCGGCCGCGCCGAAGACGAGTTCGCGTTCGATGGCCGGATCCAAGGTCCGCGCGCGCAGATCATTGGCGAGCTGGAATTCGAAGGCGATGCGAGGCGCAAAAGAGGCTTGCCCTGACGTCTTGAACCGCAAGGCGACGACCGAGTCGTCGGTCCGGCCCCGCGCGCGGTCAATCCAGGCTTCATTGGTGGGCAACCACGGGCGCAACACGACGCCGCACTCGAGGGCGAAAGGCGCAATGCGATGCAGCGAGGACTCGCCGCTTTGCAACTCGACTTCCATTTCGACCATGGGAGTCTGGAAGAGCGCGGCGCGCAGGCGGCCGAAGATCGAGGGCTGGATCTGGGCATGCATCACGAGCGGCTGATCGCCCGCGGGCAAGCGCACGCGTTCTCCCCATTCGATCTGGCCGTTCTGGACCAGGGCTCTAGCTTGCGACTCGCTGGGGCGCTCGCGCTCGAGCAGCAGAAAGCCGCCTTCGTTCGCGCGCGGCTGGAAGGCGCGCAGCAGCACTTGAATCGAAAGCGGATCCTCGCTCGAGGGCAACCTGAAATCGATCGAACCGCCGCGCAGCAGGATGAAATCAGGTCCGCGCTCGCTTGCCAAGAACTCGGCGTTGGCCTGCGCGGTCGCTTCGGTGAACACCGAGAACGCCGGGAACACAGGCCGTGGTTTCCAGTTCATGCCCTCGAGGAACAACGCACCGTCGCCAAGTGAGAAGGCACTGATGCTGCGTGTTCCGACGATCGATTTGATGCGGGGCAGTGCGCAGTCTTCATGGAGCTTGTCGCGCGCGCGCTCTAGCGTCGCAAGAGTCTCGCCGGGACGGCCGAGCCAAGCCGTCGATTGCCGGACCCTTCGCGAGAAAGCCGCGACGATCGTGCTCGGCGCCTGGATGTCCATCGTCGACGTGGCCAGGGCGCAGACTGCGGTCAAACAAGCCACGCTGCAGCGCAGGCGCGCTTGCCGCCAAGCGCTGCCCGCGGCGCTCACTCGCTCCAACGGAATCAGGAAAAGCGGTGCAATCATCGCCGTGCTGAAAAAAGTCACGATGTGATCGCTGGCGCGCGCGAAGCCGGCTTTGTAGGCGAGCACCAAAGCCGCTGCGACTAAGAGCGCCTGCGCGCGCGCCGTGTCGAATTTCTCGGCGCGCTCGCCGCCCGAGAGCCGCTTCGCGTGCAAGAGGCAGAGTGCGACTCCAAGGAGCAGGCACGGAATGCCAAGGCCTAGGGAAAGGAGCGTGGGCCGCAGGCTCATGGCCGCGTCGAAGCCCGAGGCCAGTTCGATCGAGCTCCAGAAATAAAGCGGCAAGTCCACAAGCCGTTGCCCGATGCACAGCCAAAGCAGCGCTTGCACGCCGACAAAAGCGGCAAACCACGCCGCGGCGGTGCGCGGCCCCTGCTTCGATGTCGCGCGCAGCAACAGAATCACCAAGGCGGCGAAGGCAAAAGTCATCGACGTGACTTTGATCAGCGTCAAAATCGAGAGCAGCAGCAGGCTCACGAAGCCGCGCAGTCCAAAACTCCAGCGAGCGCGGCCGTCCTGAGCTTCGCCCAGGCACTCCAGGCCAAGATCCGCCGCGAGCAATCCCATCGCGAACAGCCAGGCGTCGTCGGGCATCGGCAGGACGATCAGGATCAAGACGCCGGTCGCCACGTCGATCCACGTTCCGCGCCGCACGAGGCGCGCGAACAAGAGGAAGGCGAGGCTCGCGCCAAGCAAGACTTCCCACAGCCACAGTTTGGCCGTGTAGAGCGCGGGATCGAAGGGCGAGGCCGTGAAGTACGCCAGTGGCCCGGACGTGAAAACGATTTCGCGGCCGAAGCGCAGGCCGTGAGTCAGGGCGACGCCGAGCGCTTGCTGATAGGAAGGATCGAGTTCAAGCGTGGCGCTGCCGCGCGGCGGCGAAATGCGCGCGAGCCAGCAAAGCAGCGCGAGGACGAGAATCAGCCCGCTCTGAAACTTGCTCAGCTTTGTAGGCTTGTCCGTTGATCGATCGTCCATGGGATCTTGCTCGCCGCAGGATACCGTCCACAGCCAACTGACCACGATGTCGAAGAATCCCCAACTCAACGGGCACGAAGCGCGCTTGCTTGCGGTGCTCTATGAAAAAGAGCGTACGGTGCCGGATGGCTACCCGCTTTCAGTGCATGCGCTCGCGACCGGCGCCAACCAGAAGAGCAATCGCGAGCCGATGACCGACTGGAGCGAGGCGGAGATCCTGGTCGGCATCAGCGGCCTGTTGCAAAAGGGCCTGGCCGGCAAGGTTTTTCCGAGCGGCAGTCGCGTCGAGAAGTACCGCCACAACGCGCGCGAAACGCTCGGTCTCGACGATCGCAAGCTCGCCATCCTTGCCGAGCTTCTGATGCGCGGTCCGCAGACCGTAGGCGAGCTGCGCACGCGCGCGAATCGGATGACGGAACTAGGGTCCCTGGACGCGGTACTGGCCGACCTCGCGGCCATGGCGACCGGCGGTTTTGTCCGTCGCGTGGACCCCGGGCCAGGTTCGCGGGTCGAGCGCTGGGTGCAACTGCTCTCGCCCGATCTGCATCCGCTGACGGCTCAAAGCGGCGCGGACAGCGGCGAAGCGCGGACTTCCGCCGCCGAGCCGAAACTGCAGGATCGAGTCGCCGGTCTCGAAGCGCGTGTCGAAGTCCTGGAGCGCGCACTCAAGGAACTCGGCGCGCTCTGATCAGTGCGCGACGAGCCAGTTGTTGCCAAAACCGCACTCGACCGCGAGCGGCACGCTGAGCTGCGCTGCGCCCTGCATGCAGTCGACGACGACCGGCCGCACGAGATCCAGCTCCGACTTCGGCAGCTCGAGCACGAGTTCGTCGTGCACCTGCAACAGGAGTTTCGCCGCCACGCCCATTTCGCCAAGCCGCCGCTCGAGGTTGATCATCGCGCGTTTGATGATGTCCGCCGCCGAACCCTGGATCGGCGTGTTCACGGCCATGTTCTCGGCGAACGAGCGCAGGCGGCCGTTGTCCGAACGCAGCTCGGGCGTCGGCCTGCGCCGGCCGAAAATCGTTTCGACGTAGCCGACTTCGCGCGCGTGGGCGAGCAACTGCTCGCGCCAGCCGCGCACCTTGGGGAACGACTCGAAGTAGCGGTCCATGAAACGCTTGGCTTCCGGGATCGAGAGGCCCGTCTCGCTTGCCAGCCGCGAAACACCCATGCCGTAGAGCAGCCCGAAATTGACGGCCTTGGCTCGATTGCGCATCTCGCGCGTGACCAGGCGTTCGTCGATTTCGAAGACCACGCTCGCCGTCGAAGCGTGGATGTCGCGGCCTTCCGCGAAGGCCGCCTTCATGCGTTCGTCGCCGGCGAAGTGCGCCATGATGCGCAGCTCGACCTGGCTGTAGTCGGCGGTGAACAGGACCCATTCGCCCAGTTCATCGGGTTCGCGCGCGATGAAGGCCGCGCGCAAACGCTGGCCGCGCTCCGTGCGCACCGGGATGTTCTGCAGATTCGGATCGCTCGACGCCAGGCGGCCGGTCGCGGCAGTCACCTGACTGAAGGAACAGTGCACGCGGCCGGTTCGCGCATTGACGAAGCGCGGCAGCGCATCGACGTAGGTGTTCTTGAGCTTGGAGACTTCGCGCCAGTCCAGGATGCGCTTGACGATTTCGACGTCGCCGTAGTTCGATTCGAGCGTCTCCGCGTCGGTGGACCAGCCGGTCAGCGTGCGCTTGGGTTTCTTCACGCCGGCGGCATCCTGGACGCGCAATTGTTCGAACAGGACTTCGCCGAGCGCCTTGGGGCTCGCGACATTGAATTCGTGGCCCGCGGCGAGATGAATGGCGCGCTCCGCGGCTTCGATGTCGCGATCGAGCTCGACACCGAAAGCCTGGACCAGCGGGACATCCAGGCGGATGCCGCGTTCCTCCATGGCGGCGAGCACCGGCACGAGCGGCATCTCGAGCTCGCGGAACAAGGCTGTGTTGGCGGTTTCCTCGAGTTCCTTCTCGAGCAACTGGCGCAGGCGCCAGGTCACGTCCGCGTCCTCGCAGGCGTATTCGGCGACTTTTTCGATCGGCACCTCCGCCATCGTGATCTGCTTGGCCCCGCGGCCGATCAGCTCCGAGGTCGGGATCTTTTTCAAGTCGAAGTAGACCAGCGCCAATTCGTCGAGATTGTGTCTGCGCGTCGCGCCGGCGATGCAGAAGCTCGCCACCATCGTGTCGAACTCGGGCGCGGCGGGCCGCAGGCCTTGGCCCGCGAAAACCAGCCAGTCGTACTTCGCGTTTTGACCCGTGCGTTTGAAACTGGGGTCCTCGACGAACGGACGAATGCGTTCGAGCAGTTCCTTCGCTCCGCCGGGCAAGATCGGCGGATCGAGATTGAACGGCACGTACCAGGCTTCCATCGGCACGCAGGAGAACGAGACTCCGACCAGTTCTGCTTCGAGCGGGAATAGGCTGGTCGTCTCCGTGTCGATGGCGAAGGATTTTGCCGCGCGCAATTCGCGCTCCATCTCTTCGAGCTCGGCCGGCGTGCGCACGCAGCGATACTTGCGCTGCGCGGCCTCGTCCGGCGCCGACGACTCGACCTTCTTCATCAGGCTCATGAAGCCAAGTTGGCCCAGGAACGCGCGCAGGCGTTTGGCATCGGGCAGCGGCGGGCCGATGGCGTCGAGGCCGGGTTCGAGCGGGACGTTGGTCGCGATCGTGACGAGTTCGCGCGACAGGAGCATCTGCTCGCGATCGCGCTCGATGTACTCGCGCGCCTTGCCCTTGACCTCGTGCAGATGCTCGAGCACGCCCGCGACGCTGCCGAACTGCTGGATCAGCTTCATCGCGCCTTTTTCGCCGATGCCGTGCACGCCGGGCACGTTGTCCGAGCTGTCGCCCATGATCGCGAGCACGTCGATCACGTGCGCGGGGTCGGTGCCGAATTTTTCGAAGACGCTCTTTTCGTCCTCGATCACGACCGCCGCGTCCTGCTTGAAGACGTTGTACAGCTTCACGCGCGGCGAGATGAGCTGCATGAAGTCCTTGTCGCCGGTCACGATGCGCACGTCCCAATCGCGCGCTTCGGCCTGCTTCGTCAGCGTGCCGATCACATCGTCGGCTTCGAAGCCCGGTACTTCGTAGATCGCGATGCCGTGGCCGCGCACCAGCTCGCGCAGCCAAGGCAATTGACCGACGAGTTCGTCGGGGATCTTTTCGCGCGTCGCCTTGTATTCCTTGTAACGCTTGTGGCGAAACGTCGGGCCGGGCGGATCGAAGGCAACGGCGATGTGCTCGGGCTTTTCGTCCTCGAGCAATTTGCGCAGCGTCAGTGCGAAGCCGTAGGTCGCGCCACTGGGCTGACCCTCGGGAGTCGTCAGACTCGAGCGCGCCATGGCGAAGTGCGCGCGATAGGCGAGCGCTGTCCCGTCGAGCAAAAAGAGGCGCGGCATGGGCACTAGGTCAACGTGGGCCGTTCATCCGAACAGAAATCGCGCACGAACAATTCCAGGTTCGTCTGGCCGCGGAACGTATTCCAGCGCGGCGTGTAGGCCATGTGGAACGGCTTGCCGAACTCGAGTTCCTTGGCGCGCGCGGCCATGCCGAAGGCCATGGCTTTGAACACACTCGCGTTCTGACGCACCTTCAACATCAGATGCGTCTTGTCCGCGCCGACCGCGCGCGTCGGTTCGGCGAGCCAGACATCGGGCGCGTACAGGATCGGCTTTTCGTTCTCCGCGCCAAAAGGTTCCAGGCGATCGAGCGCGCGCATCAAGTCCGGCGACATCGCTGTCAACGCTACCTCACCGTCGAGCCACAACGGGATGCGCGGATGGGCGCCGCCGCTGAGCAATTCGCGCGCGCGCAGATTGATCGCCGTGCGCAAGGCATCGACCGCATCGGCGCGCACTTCGCAGCCCGCGGCCGCAGCGTGGCCGCCGTATTTTTTCATGTGCTCCGCGCCGCCGTGCATGGCTTCGAGGATCGAAAAACCCGCCACCGAGCGTGCGCTGCCGCGGCCCGACTCACCGTCGAGTCCGATGATCAGCGCCGGCCGTTTGAAGCGATCGACCATGCGCGCCGCGATCACGCCGACAACTCCCTGATGCCAGCCCTGGCCGGCGATCACGAGCACGGGATTCTCCTCAGGAGAGCGATACTGCTCCGCCTCGCGCATCGCGCATTCGAGCAGGCCGGCTTCGATCGCGCGGCGCTGGTCGTTCATGCTGTCGAGTTCCGCCGCCAGCGCGCGCGCCTCCGCCGGAGTCTTCGCGAGCAACGTTTTGACCGCAGTTTCCGCGCTGCCCATGCGCCCGGACGCATTCAAACGCGGCCCAAGCTTGAAGCCGACGTCTTCGGCCAGCAGCGCGCGTCCGTCGAGCTCGGCGACTTCGAGCAAGGCGCGCAAGCCCGGATTCGTGGTCTGCTCGAGAGCGAGCAATCCGCGACGCGCCAGGATGCGATTCTCGTCGATCAACGGAACCACGTCGCAGACCGTGGCGATGGCCACATAGCTCATCGCGTCGGCCAGGAAAATGCGCAGATCCTCGCGCACGCGCCGCGCGCCGGAAATGTGCTGTGCGACTCCCCAGGCCAGCTTGAACGCGACACCCGCGCCGCACAATTCGCGGAAGGGATAGCGCGACCCGGCCAGTTTCGGATTCACGATCGCGATCGCGGGTGGCAAGGGGCCGAGCGGCGGCTCGTGGTGGTCGGTGACGATCGTGTCGATGCCGTGGGCCGCGAGGGTCGCGATGGTTTCTGCCGCGGAAGTGCCGTTGTCGACCGAGACGATCACTTTTGCTTCGCGTGCCAGCGCTTCCTCGAGCGAGTGCGGCCCGAAGGAATAACCGTGGCGGAAGCGATCGGGGATGAACCAATCGGCGCGCGCCCCGATCAGTTGGAACAAACGCATCAACAGCGCCGTGCCCGTGACTCCGTCGACGTCGTAATCGCCGTGGATCAGGATCAACTCGCGGTCGCGCACCGCGCGCGCGATGCGTTCGGCGGCCGCGCTCACGCCGTCGAGCAACGCGGGATCGTGCAGCGCGTGCAGACTCGCCTCGAGGTGCGCGTGCACCCGCTCCGGATCGACGTGGCCGCGCGAGACGAGCAACCTCGCCATGGGCTCCGGCAAGCCGCGCGCGCGGACCAGTCGCTCGACGACCCTGGGATCCGCTTCGCGCATGCGCCAAAGGGTGTTCATCGTTGAGGTGGCCACGCGAGCGGCGCATTCTAGTGTCCGGCGGTTAGGATCCGGCGATCGACCCGGCTTCGGCCGAAAGGGAATCCGAGCGCGGGACCGGGCGAGAAGCATTCCTTCGCGCCCGGCGCCGTGGACCCGGGAGGAGCAAATCCCCGTGGAAAGACAGCGTTCTCTCTGCTACTCAGTCGCCGCAAGCCTCGACGGGTTCGTCGCCGGCCCGCAGGGCGAGGACGATTGGATCCCCATGGATCCGGAGATCGACTTCGGCGAGCTGTTCGGACGCTTCGACACCGTGCTCATGGGCCGCCGCTCGTGGGAGCGCGTGATCGAGAGGGGCGAGAGTGCCAGCGGCCCGTTCGGGATGAAGACTTTTGTCGCGTCGGCGACGCTCAAGCCCGCCGAGCACCCGGCTGTCGAGATCCTCGCACGCGACCTCGAGAAAACCGTGCAAGCCTGGAAGCGCGCCCCGGGCAAGGACATCTGGTTGTTTGGGGGTGGCGCCCTGTGTGCTTCGCTGCTCGAGGCGGGTTTGATCGATGCCATGGAAGTCGCGATCGTGCCCGTGATCCTCGGCCGCGGAATCCCGCTCGTCGACGCAGGCTTCCGACGCCGGAAACTCGCGCTCGAAAAGCACCGCATCTATCCCAAGTCGGGCATCGCGCTGCTGAGCTATCGCGTCGAACGCTGACTCAGCGGTACGGAGCCAGCCTCGACTCCGCCGCTTTCACCCACGCGGGTTCGAAAACAGTCCTTGTTGGTAGCCAGGATTCAATCGGAACAACGGCCGATTGGACGGCCCCTTGATGCTGAGCATCTTGTCCGGAACCGCGTGCCAGCTCGCTGAGCTCAGATCGACCGACTTTTTGTCCGGGGCGTTGCGTTCAACTCGGTAACGGACCGCTCGGTAGAATTCGTCATCTCCCCGATCCGTAGCTTCCGCGGGGAGCCGGTGCCGCAGCAGCCGACTCACCTGCTTTGCATTCAGGCCTCCAGCCAGCGCGTGCTTCTGCGCGAGCGCGATCATGCTGAGCGTCTCGCGCCCGATCGCGTCGAGTGCCTCGAAATCGGCGCCGAAGGCCGTCCGCAATTCGGCGAATGCATCTTCAACGGCGAGTTCGCGGCAAACGACATAGACCTCGTGATAGCGGTCGCTGCGCGGGTGGCGCTCGATCAGGGTCGAGCGCACCAGCCCGTCGATCACCTGGAAGTGATTGTTGCTCGGCGTGAGCGCGAGTGTGTAGCAGCCTCGTCGATCGAGGCGCTCGCACTTCAACAGGTATGCCAGGACCGTGGCTTGCTCTTCCGTGAGCGAAGCTGTTCCAGACTTACGTTGGATGAGTCCATCCATCAGCCCGAACCACGCCTTGGTGCCCTCGTCCAGGACTTGCCCTGATGGAATCACAAGCGAGAGATCGTCTGCCGAGTTGAACAAGTAGTAGGGAGCATCGATCTTGTTGGCGAGCGCGAAGTTCACCAACTCAGACATACCGATTCCCTTGCCCTCCCACTTGTTGTGGAGCTTCAGGACATCCGCGAGCCGCGGATTGCGAGCACGCGGATTGGCGAAGATTCGGCGCACGGGGACCGCATCGCTCGTCGCCTCGAGGATCAGGTCGTGAGGGAGCTGTCCTGGATTTCGAATCGTGAGTGAAATCCGAGGGCGGATCGTCAGCTGAACTGGCCGGTTCAGTGCATAGTCGCGGTGAGCAAGTGCGTTGTTGATCGACTCGCGGATCAACTTCTCCGGATACTCAGCGACCAGTGTGCCGCCGGCCTCGGTGGAGACGCCGGTCAGGATGTTGCGCAATGTCCAAGCGTGCCCGGCCTCCATGAGCTGGAGAATGTTGTCGCGAAAAGTCTTCTTGTCCTGCGCGACCAGATTCGGCACGTCGACGAAAACGTCGAGGTGACTGCGAAACTCGAGTCGTTCCTCGGGACGAGTTGCGCATACCAATGCGCCGAGAGTTGTCACGCTTCCGTCAGGCAACATGAAGCGCCTGCGCACCAGGAAGGGTACTGCGTCGGCAAGCGTGCTCTTGATGGTCTCGATCGGCGACGACTGCCCCTGGTTGATCAGCAGTACCAATTCGTTGATGCGTTGCAAGCTCAGATCGTCGAGCGCAATCCCGTCGACAGGGCGCAACTCGCGAGAAGTCTCCATCTCCCGCCGACGCTCCTCCTGCGCCTCGATAGCGGGTTGCTTGATTCGCTCGTCACGGTCGAGAATCCGCTCGTAGGCCACGCGCTCGAGGAAGCAGAATTTCTTGTCCTCGGGCAGGGGCCGCACGCTGACCACAAGGACCTGCCCACTGAGAAAAGGCCGAGCTTCCAGCCGCAGGTACTCGCCGATGTAATCGAGCGAGCCACCCTGGGCATCGCTGAAGCAGCTCCGCAGATTGCTTGCGTTGCCGCTTTGCTGCTCGGAGTACTCGGCGAATTCGAAGTGCCGTTGCGGCGTCTGGACGTCTTTGACCCCGAGCACGAGCGTTCCCCCGCGGGTGTTCAGGAACGCGCACACCGACTGCCGAATCGCAGTCCAAGCGCTCGCGTTCGGGGGAACCGGCTTGACTTCGATTCCTTCGGTCTCGATCGACTCCCACGTACGTTGCTGCACGCAACGCTCCAGGCGGGTGAGGGCTTGGGAGAGATTGTCCACCGCGCGGACTTTACGCGCTCACCCCCGCACGCGTCGAGCGCTGATGCTTCCCTGCGCTGGTTGGTCGCAACCCGGCGGCAGAGTCAAGCACAATCGAGTAGGCGATCCTCTTCCCGCGCCGGCGCGGGATCGGGCATGGGCCGTAGCCACGCTTGTTGCGAGCCCAATCATCCTTGCCGCAGACTCCGGGTACGCAGCCAGCCTCGACGGCGCCGCTTTCAGCACTTGCCTGCTGCTGAAAGCGGCGCAGTCGAGGCCGGCATTGTGCCGTTCCCCGATCAGCGTCCCGCCGACGAAGCTCTCGCGCCGAGCGCCAGGCCCTCGCCGCCTGTCTTGACCGGGCTCCCGATATTGTCCTGCCACATACGGGAGAGTTCCACGCCATGCGCGACGTCCATTGCGGACATCCGTTTTGCGAGCTCCGCGCGTCGCCCCTCGGCGCTCGCCTGCCCATGCGAAAGGGCCAGGCTGTACCACATGTAAGCGGCGACTTCGTCTCTTCCGACTCCGCGGCCGAGTTCGTGCAGCGAGCCCAGTTTCTCCTCAGCCGCGGCCAGACCCTGATGCGCGGCGAGCTGAATCCACTTCGCGGCGGTGTCGATGTCGGCTCGCACGTCGCGACCCTTCATGTACGCTAGGCCCAAATTGTGCTGAGCGAGCGCGAATCCCTGGACGGCCGCGAGTTCCATCCAGCGCGCGGCCTGGCGATCGTCGCGCGGAACGCCGGCGCCTTCGAACAGCATCAGACCCAGACCGGTTTGGGCCGCGGCATGTCCCTGTTCTGCGGCGCGCTGGAACCATGTGGCCGCCGCCCCGTCGTCGTGCTCGACGCCCTTTCCGTGCCGGTACATCCAGGCCACGAGGAACTGTGCGTCGGCGAGACCCTGTTCCGCGGCACGCCGACACCACTTGAAGGCGAGCGCGTTGTTCCCGGCAACGCCGTCGCCGATGAAGTACTTCACACCCAGCGCGCTCTGCGCCGACGCCACGCCTTGCTCCGCGGACATGCGAAACCAGCGCGCGGCCTCGCTCGGATTCAGGGCAGCCCCGATGCCATCCTGCGCCATGATTCCAAGGGTCGTCTGAGCTTTGGCGTCGCCCTGCGTCGCCGCGGAACGCAACAATTTCAGCGCGTCCTCGCGATCAGACGGCTGCGTCTCTCCGAGCAAGACCATCTGCGCCAGGTTGTTCTTGGCGGGTGCAAAACCCTGCTTCGCGGAAGCGCGGAACCAGCGGGCCGATTCGCTGAAGGACTGGGCGAGCGCGCCTCCGTCGTAGTACAGAAGGCCGAGGTTGTTCTGCGCCGCGGCGTGTCCCTGCTCCGCAGCCAGCCGGTACCACTTCGCCGCTTCCTTGCCATCCTTGGCGACTCCGCGGCCCTCGTCGTAGATCACACCGACGAGGTACTGCGCATCGCGATCGCCTTGGTCCGCGACCGGCTTCCATTGGGCAAGCGCAGCGGAGTAATCACCGTGGTCATAGGCACGCCAACCTTCATGGATCGGGCTCGCGCATCCAGATGTGAGCAGCAGCGGGAGCGAGCACAGTGCGGCGACGAGCAGGCCTTGGAACGTGGTGAGCTTCATGGAACTGCTATCGGTGCCACCACGAAGTCGAGTTAAGTCGAAAGGGGCAGGATCGCCGCCGGCAGACGCGGCATTGGACCGTCGCTCTTTACAAAGACGCGGACTGCCCGGACCGTGGCGGAATCAACGCGACCGCTGCGACCCTGCGCGCATCGTTTCACCGGCAAGCGATCCCTCCGCGCTCGGGCTCGCGGCTTGGCTTCGCTGCTGATCGGGCCGGAGCACAATCTTGAGCACACGACCAGGCGAGTGCGCGGGTGCTGGTGCGGAGTTCTGAAAGACGACCCGGGCCGACGAGAACTCGCACTCGAAAAGTACCGCAGGGAAGCCCATTCCGGCATCGCGCTGCTCGTCTGCGAAGTCGAGAGCTGATTCATTGCCTCGGCGCAGTTGCAACTCCGGCCCGCGCGGTGGATAACCGAAGGCATGAGCTCTTCCTCGCAGCCCGGCCGAGCGGGTGCCGTGAACCAGGATGCCTTCCGGCGCTTGCCCTCCGTCGAGGAATTGATGCTGGATGCGCGGGTCGCGGCGCTTTCGTCGCGGGCCCCGCGCGAACTGCTTCTCCAGCTCGTCCGCACGAGCCTCCAGATCTGGCGCGCCCGAATCAAGTCCTCGGGATGGTCCGCGGCCGAGCTCGAGCAACGTCTCGCCGCGGGCGAACTTGTGCTCGAGATCGAAGCTCGCATGGCCCATGAGGGTCGCCGCGGCGTCGTTCCCGCGGTCAATGCCACCGGCGTCGTGCTGCACACCGGCCTGGGCCGCGCGCCGGTTCACCCGGAGGCCGCGCAGGCCATGGCCGCGGCCGCGCGCGGTTATTGCATCCTCGAAGTCGATCGCGAGAGCGGCGAGCGCAACCAGCGCGACGACTATCTCTCCGACCTGCTTGCGCGCGCCACGGGCGCGGAAGCCGGGATCGGCGTCAACAACTGTGCGGCCGCGGTGCTGCTCGCGCTGCAGACCTTTGCCGGCGGCGGCCGCGACGTGATCGTCTCGCGCGGCGAGCTGGTCGAGATCGGCGGTTCGTTCCGCATGCCCTCGGTCATGGAGCGCGCCGGCGTGCATCTCGTCGAAGTCGGCACGACCAATCGCACGCACTATCCTGATTACGTCGCAGCGACTGGCGAGCGCACCGGCCTGTTGCTCAAGGTGCACGCATCCAACTACCGCGTCGAAGGTTTTACCGCCGAAGTGGGCGCGAAGGAACTCGGCGCGCTCGGCCGCGAGAGGAATGTGCCGAGCTGCTACGACCTGGGCTCGGGCTTGCTCGAACTCTCGAACGCCACGCCGCTGTCGATGCTCGGCGACGAACCGCGCGTGCGCGAAGCCGTGCAAAGCGGCATCGACGTGGTCATGTTCTCCGGCGACAAGTTGCTCGGCGGTCCGCAGGCCGGAATGATCGTCGGCACGCGCCAGCGCATCGATCAACTGCGCAAGAATCCGATCTATCGCGCGGTGCGGCTCGACAAGGTCGCGCTGGCGGGCTTGGAGACGACGCTCGGCCTGTATCTTTCTGGCCGCGCCGATGAAATTCCGTCGCGCGCGCGCATGCTCGTGAGCGACGACGAGTTGAAGCCGATCGCCGAAGATCTCGCGCGCAGGCTCGCGGCCCTCGCTGGGCTTTCGGCCAGCGTGCAACCCGATCGCTCCCAACCCGGCAGCGGCACTGCGCCGACCGTGTTTCTGCCGACCTTCGTTGTGCGCGTGAAGCGCGCCGGCGACTCCGCCGCGCTGCTCGCTCGGCGTCTGCGTATCGGAACTCCGCCAGTTTTCGTCAGGATCCAGGACGACGCGTTGCTGCTCGATCCGCGCACGCTGCTCGACGGCGATCTCGAACGCCTGGTCAGCGCCTTCGCGAGCCTGAAGTGAGCGCGCGAGTCGCCCGTCACAGGCACATCGTGAAGCGCAGTCCGTCGCTCAGCGTCGTGTTGTTCGGGGCGGGAAAGCCGGGGTCGCGGCCCCACCATTGAGCGTTGACCGTGGTGCCCGGTGTCCGCAGCGCGGGATGCGGAATGCCGCCGAGGGAACCTGCCGCGAACGCATTGAAGTCCAGTGAATAGACTCCCGAACAGTTGGACGTCGGCAACGGCGATCCGCCGGAGTTGACTTGTCCCGAGCGACGAATCGGCAGCGCCACGCAGCGCCAGCCGTCCTGGAACAGGACCGCCGCCTGACCGCTCAGACTGTAGATCAAGAGTCCGTTCTTCTGATTGCGCACGTTCAGCGCGCGGATCGTGAAGCCGCTGCCGGCGGATGCACTCGGTGATCCGCTCGAACCGATCGCGGGCGTGCAGCCGACGGAATTGACCTTCGCCGTGCAGTAGGTCAGCGGGCTCGAGCAATCCAGGCGCGCCATGGTCTGAAAACCACCTGCGGAGATCTCGACGAAGGCGCGTCCACCGGAGAAGCTGGGCACGTCGCATTGACCATAGTCGTTGCCGCCGAACGCTACGACCGAACCGTCGCTGCAGCGCGCGACCGTGTGGATCATGCCCGCCGCGATCTCGACATACGTGAGACCGGCCGGCAGCGCGGGCACGCTGCATTGACCTTCGACGTTCCGTCCCCACGCGACCACGCTACCGTCGCTGCGCCGCGCGGCCGCGTGGCCGTCACCTGACGCGATTTCCACGTAAGTCAGGCCAGCGGGGAGCGCGGGCACGTCGCATTG
>JANMRV010000553.1:0-23147 GCA_031388685.1 Planctomycetota bacterium | reverse complement strand
AGCTCGCAAAGGAGAGCTTGCCCAGCGACGCGAACGCTCTGAACGCAATCGCCAGTTCGCTGGTGAACGTCAATGCCGCGACTGTAGCCTACGGAACGGAAATTCGCGGGCTCATTTTGGCTCAGCGTGCACTTGCCGCGGCGAGCGATGCAGAGCGCGCGGAGATTCACGGCACATTGGCCTGGTCACTGCTCCGCAGCGGGCAAGTCGAACAGGCTTTGATCGAGTCGCGAAAGACCTTGGACGAGGGGCGAGACGACGAGAAGGAAAAACTCGAAGCACTTCTGTTGCAGCTCACGGCAAGAGCCGAAGAATGGAGGGGCGAGCAAGCGCGCGCCATTCAGGCGGGGCTTGCGGCGAAGATGGCGAAACGCGTCGTCTTGCTGCAGCGCAAGTCGGAAGAACGTCGGACTTACGAATTCGAGGACGATGAAGTCCGCTGGTGGCATGCGGCTCTCTCGCAACTGGTGGCGGAGTTGGAGTCGTTCACGGACGAAAGTGCCGGCGGCCTGTTTTCATCCGGCACATCGGACGAGCACGGCTGGGGAATCGTGAAGCGTGTCGAATTTGCACGCGCGCTCGCCGAGCGCTCGGTGAGCGGCGTGGACGCGAGACGACGTTGGGACGAGGCGATCACGGCGATCGAGAAGAGTGCAAAGTATGGCGGCCTCGAGCTGACACCGCAGATCGGACTCCTGCCGATAGGCGAGGATCCTGATTCGAAGCTGTGGGAGTTCGCGCACTTGCAGACCGGCGAGCCGGCGCAGCGCGAGACTGACGGGAAACTCGTGCTCAGCGAGGAGACGGGCCTGGTTTTCGTGCTGATCCCGGGCGGAACTTTCTTGATGGGCGCGCAGAGTCGCGCTGCGAGCGAGCAGAATCATGATCCAGAGGCACTGGGCTGGGAGTCTCCGCCCCATGAAGTCACTCTGTCGCCGTACTTCCTCTCCAAGTACGAGATGACTCAAGGGCAATGGGTGCGCTCGAGAGCGCGGAATCCGAGCAGTTTTGGCCCGGGGTCCATGTACGATTCCCATGCCATCACGCTGCTGAATCCCGTGGAGCAGGTGACCTGGACGCAGTGCCGGCGAGTGATGCTGTCGCTGGGGCTGGAGCTGCCAAGCGAAGCTCAGTGGGAGAACGGCTGTCGCGGTGGGACACAGACCATCTGGTGGACTGGCTCGGAACGCGAGAGTTTGCGCGGCATGGTGAACATTGCGGATCGGACGGCTGGTATGAGCGGAGCCATTTGGCCGGAGATCCGCGATTGGCCCGATCTCGATGATGGATGGGCGACGCACGCCGCGGTTGGGAGCTTCCCCGCAAATCCGTTCGGCCTACACGACGTGAGCGGAAACGTGTTCGAGTGGTGCCTGGATGGAAACGACCAGAGCTGGTACGTGAAGAGCCCGAAGCTCGATCCCGTCGCGCCGTGGTCTGTGGGCCAGAACCATGTGGGACGCGGCGGTGCCTTCTCCAGTTCTGCTTCGTACGTCCGGTCGGCGAACCGCAGTGAGTCTGCGCCCGAATTCCAGCGCCACGATCTGGGCCTGCGTCCCGCGAAGGCGATACGGAGCCGGCCCTGACTCAACCGCGCTGCGATATGCAACCCGCCTGCTCTCGCGACGCTCGAGAGCGCACAGCCGGCGCGCCAAGCCAGAAATCCGCAATCGGGAGCGCGTGCTGCGCAGAAGACTGCCCATCCATCCTGCAAAGTGCCGATCGAGTGCCTACCTCCTTCCTGCGCAGTCGTACGGATCGCACTACGATTGCAGTGAGCGCAATCGGGTCGTCGCCTGCGAACTATTGAGCCGCGTATTGCCCACGTCAGCGCCCTGAAATGCGCGGCCGCGCAAGGCTAGATTTCGCCAGAAATCGGGGCCGACCATCTCGCGCGATCCGAGAACATCGATTCTCCATCGCCATTTGCGAGTGGCCGACCTCCTGACTCCACGAGGTGGAACATGAAAAGTGATCTTGGAATCCAAGGCCTGGCTTTGAGGCTGTCAGCAGCAGTGCTTGCGCTGAGCCTTCCGGCCGTGGCGCAGTTTTCGTTCAGCAGTCCGGTGAGCTATCCGTCGGGGAGTGACCCGCACGACGTTGCCGTGGGGGACTTCGACGCCGATGGCGATCTGGATCTTGTCAGCACGCTGCACACACCGCCGCGGCTGAGTGTTCTGAAGGGCAATGGCGACGGGACCTTTGGCGCGCCGCAGTACACCAATCTTCCCGTGGGCGTGGTGCCGCAAGGCGTACTCGCTCCGGACCTCGACCTGGACGGACTGGCCGACGTCATCGTCGTGTCCAGCACGACCGGCGAGCTGATCATCATGCACAACCTTGGCAACGCGAACTTCAGCCAAATTGCCGCGCTGAGTGTCGGCATCGGGCCGACCGAGCTGGTGACAGCTGACTTCGACCTAGACGGCGATATCGACATCGCCATCTCGAACACGACCGGCAGCACCGTGGCGATCGTGCACAACCAGGGCAACGGGCGATTCCAGCTGGCACAGGAAGTGCCTGTGGGCACCGGGCCCAAGGCGCTCGATGTCGGACGTTTCTTCGGCGTGAATGCACCGAGCATCGCCGTGGCGGTCCACGATTCGCACGCGGTCTACATGCTGCGCAACGACGGCAGCGGGCTCTTCAACGTGCAGATGACCCTGACGGTGCCCAACTCCACGCACCCTGAGTGCGTCGTGGTGGCCGATTTCGATGAAGACGGCGACGACGACTTGGCGGCGACCTTCTCCGAAGGCAACTCCAACAAGTTCGCGCTGTTCTATCAGTACCCTGCCGGCGGTGGCGGGAACTTCTACAACTGGTTCTCGGCTCCGTTCAGCTTCAACGTGGGCGCGGTCCACCCGACGCACATCGTGGCGGGCGACTTCGACCTCGACACGCGCATTGACGTTGCGATCGTGAGTTCCAACGCAGCCATGTTGTCGATGCTGCGCAATTTCGGCAACTTCAGCTTCGGCTTCCAGATCGTGACGAACCTGCCCGGGCCGGCGTCGGACCACATGCAAGTGGCTGACCTCGACGCGGACTACAATCCAGATCTGGTGTGCACGAATGACGGCGGCAGCAGTCTGTCCGTGATCCTGAATGCACGCACGAATCCGTCGAACTACTGCCTGTCCGTTCCCAACTCGACCGGAGTGGGCGCGACGATCGGCATGCTCGGCTCCACGAGCATCGCGGCGAACAACCTGACGTTGCGCGTGACCAACGCGGCGCCGAACGGGCTGGGCATGTTCATGGGCGGGCATAAGCCGGCGATGATTCCGTTCAACGGCACGTACCTGTGCCTTCAGCCGCCGGTTCGCCGACTGGCCCCGAAGGTGCAGACCGATGCGAACGGCGTGGCCGTCTACCTGTTGCCGCTGGGCAACAACGGTCTGATCGGGCACCAGACGTTCTTCGTGGATCCGGGTTCGATCTGGAACTTCCAGTTCCTGTACCGCGATTCGCGCGGCGGCACTTGGCCGCGCACCAACACCTCGGACGGTCTGCGGATCGTGTTCGAGCCGTGATGGAACCGGCTTGCGGAGGCATTGCTCCGCAAGACCAGCGCACCCGCCCGGACGCACAGCGCGGTCCGGGCGGGTGCGCGCGTTTGAGGGATGGGGCCGAGAAGCGCCACTCATTCCACCTCATTCGAACGGGCAGGTCTTAGACTGCGTGGTCACTCCATGACCCTCAGCGCGTCCAGCCGTGTTCCCAGCGTGTCGCCGCGCGCCGCTCTGTCGGCGCGCGATGCGGTGATCGTCGATCTGCGCTCGCCGGCGGAATTCGCAGAGGATCATTTGCCCGGCGCGCACAACGTGCCGTTGTTCAATGACGCGGAACGCGCGATCGTGGGAACACTGTACTGCCGCGCATCGCCGGACGCGGCACTCGACGCGGGCCGCGAGCTGGTGCGCGCGCGCATCGACGCGCTGGTGGGCGAGATCGCCGAACTGGCGCGGTGGGATCTGCCGGCGGTGGACTTGGCACAGCGCCTCGAGTCGTGGACCGAGGGCGGCATCGAGGCCCTGGATCGCGCACTCGCGGCGGAGACTTGCGAGACAATCCCCGAGCGCCCGCTCATCTTGCATTGCTGGCGTGGCGGTCTGCGCTCGCGCAGCGTGACGAGTTTCGTGCGTGCGTTGGGCCTGGAGCGCGCAGTTGCTCTCGAAGGCGGCTATCGCGCCTATCGCGAACACGTGCGCGGCGGACTCGACAGCTGGGTTGCGCCCGCGGTGTACGTGCTGCGCGGGCTCACCGGCGTGGGCAAGACACTGGTGCTGCGCGAACTCGCGGGCCTGCGGCCCGAGTGGGTGCTCGATCTCGAAGGACTTGCCGGACATCGCGGCTCGATCCTCGGCATGGTCGGTCTGGCACCGGCCACGCAGAAGACTTTCGAGTCGCGTCTGCTCGCGCGCCTCGAACAGGGATTTCCCGGTCCGTGCGTGCTCGAAGGCGAGAGCCGCAAGGTTGGCGACACGATCCTTCCAGCGCGCGTGTGGAACGCGCTCGATTCTGGAATCAATCTCGAACTGACTGCGAGCCTGGCGCGGCGCGTCGAGGTCTTGAGCGAGGACTACCTCGCGCGCGACGAAAACCGCGCGGCCATCGCCGAGCAGTTGCCGTTCATCGAACAACGCCTGGGCCCGCTGAAATTCGCCGGCGCGCTGACCGCCCTGCTCAGCCAGGGCCGCGACCGCGAATTGATCGAAATCCTGTTGGAGCGCTACTACGATCCGCTCTACCGCCAGTCCGGGAAGCAGCGCGTCTACGCGGCGAAGATCGACGCGGGCGATCCCGCGCGCGCCGCGCAAGCGATCGCGCACTGGATCGAAGCGCAGTTGCTGGCCCCGAGCCGCTGAAGCCTTGGGTGCGGAAGTCAGGTACCCAACCACCCTCCCTCCTCGCCTTCTCCACCCGCTCGGCCGGGCGTAGAAGGCGAGGAGGGAGGTGGTTGGGTACCTGACTCGGCACTCGGTGCTACCGTAGCGGTGAGTCAGGCGGCTCGAAACTCGGCTTCGCAGAAACGAACTGACGGGCTCGCCCTGCGTGCTATTCGGCTTTCAAGGTAAGGAGCTCGGATCCAATGTCGCGATTTGCCACTGTGCTGCTTGCCCTCCTCGCCCTCGTTTCCCGCGCAGCCGCCGGTGACTGGTACGTGGACCCGGTCCATGGGAACGACGCGAATTCAGGGACCACTCCGCAGACCGCGTGGGGCACCCTGACGTGGGCCAACTACCACGTGCCCGTCGGCGCGGCGGAGACGCTTCACTTGGCGCCGGGCATCTATCTGAATGCAGCTGGGTTCTATGTGAAGCCGCGCTGGCGCGTCGTGGGCGACATGGGGAGTGCGGTGACCGAACTCCGCTTCAGCGGCACCTCGGGCGTGATCTTCGTTTCGTCGATGCCGTCTCATCCGCACATTTTCGGCCCTGATACTGAGCTGCGCGGGGTCACGATTCACGCCCCGAACGCGAACGGGGTAGCGCTCAGTTCGAGCGATTTCGAACTGAGCCCCACGCTGATCGACATCCGCGTGACCGCGGCGCAAACCGGACTCTGGTACAACGACTCGACTTTCGCGTCCGGCACGTGGTCGCCGACTTTCGATCGCGTCAAGATTTCAAATTGTGTCAATGGCCTGGTCTTCGACGCGTTCAGTCCGGGATTGAATCACTCGCCGCGGTTCTTGGACTGCGAGGTGATCAATTGCAGCAATGTCGGGATGTACTTCGGGGGCCGCCAAGTAGCCGCGGATGTCAGGCGCTGCCGTTTCGTCAACGACGCTGCCGCGGGCGTGTCGTTTGGCGCTTCCGGATTGGCGCTCGATGCAGTGTTCGAAGATTGCCTGTTCGCCAAGAACTCGGGAGACGGCTTGCGAGCCTCGACCCAGTTCGGTCCGCCGCAGTCGTCGATCAGCGTGACCCTGCGGCGCTGCACGTTTTCGGACAACGGCCAGTTCGGAGTTCGAGCCGTCTCAACCGCGCTGTTGACCACCCAAATCCGTTTGGACAGCACGATCGTCGCAAGAAACGGCGATGACCTGCTCGTGGATCCGGCCACGCAAGTTTCGTACTCGTGCATCGAGGACGGCGACTTCGCCGGGATCAACGGCAACTTCGCGGCGGATCCTGCATTCGTCGATCCCCTGGCCGGGGACTACCGGCTGCGCTGGGCAAGTCCCTGCATCGAGCGCGGCGATCCGGCCACACCCGCGGGTGCAGCAGATCTTGCCGTTCACCTTCGGCCAATCGACGGGAATCTCGACACCGTGGAAAGGGCCGATGTCGGAGCCTTCGAGTTCGCGCCCTTGGAGCTTTTCACGTCCGGTCACAGCGGCACGCCCGCGACTTTCGAGTTCTGGGGCAGGCAGGGCGCCCGCAGCGGGTTGTTTGTCGCGTTCGAGGCGGGCGTAGCTCCGCTCGCAACTCTCTATGGCGAGTTCGAACTCAATCCCGCAACAGCGCAAAGGCGGTTGCTGCTTTCGGTTGGCGCCGGACCAGCGACGAATCTCTCTTGGACCCTGCCAGGCTCAGCCTGGATCGGGCAAACGATCGCCTTCCAATCCTTGACCCGCTCCTCGGCCGCGCCAAACGCCGCCGCATACTCGAACCTGGTGCAGACGGTCATTCTCCCGTAGAGAGGATCCGATACCAAGATACGGGGATACGGTACCAGGTCCGACTTCCGTGCCTGCGCGCAGCGCGATCGCGTTCGGGATGTCGAAGTCGAACCTGGTACGGTATCCCCGTCAGTAATATCTGACTCGGTACCTGACGATTCATGAGCCATTTGCATTTCGACACGTGCCTTCTGTCCAGGGTCGCCGCACTGGTCGCCGTCGCTGGACTCGTACGCGCTCAGGCCGCCGCGCCACATGCGGACGCTTTCAAGGCGTGGAAACACCGCGGTGAGTGCTGGCTGTTGACGACGAAGGAAGGTGCGGAATTGCCCGCAGGCGCGCTCGTCCAGGAATTCCCGGTGCTCGTACGACTGCAGCGCGCGAGCTTCGACTTCCGTCAGGCGCAGGCGAAGGGCGAAGACCTGCGTGTCACCGATCGCAGCGGCGCGTCTCTGCGCTATCAGATCGAAGCCTGGGATCCCACGGCCGGCAGTGCGAGCGTCTGGGTGCGCGTGCCGCGCATCGCGGGCGACGCGCGCCAACTCCTGCGCTTCCACTGGGGCAATCCAGACGCGAAAAGCGAATCCGACGGCGGCGCGGTCTTCGGCGAATTCAACGGCTTCGTCTGCGCGCTGCACATGGACGAAGCGCTGCAGGACTCGGTCGGCACAGTGCATCCCGTCGATGAACGCACGACTTCAGTGCGCGGCATGATCGGAAACGCGCGTCATCTCGATGGCGACAGCGGCATCTTCTGCGGCGACAAGATCCAGGGCTTTCCCGACGGCGCGAACGCGAGCAGCACCGAAGCCTGGTTCTGGACCGAGCACACCAACTCGACCGTGCTGGCCTGGGGCCAGGAGCAGCGGCCGGGCAAGGTGATGCTCAACCTGCTCAGCCCGCCGCACGTCGCGATCCAGTGCTATTTCGCCGATGTCATCGGCACGAGCCCACTGGCGCTCGGACAGTGGAATCACGTCGTGCACACCTACGAGCGCGGCAATTCGCGCGTCTATCTAAACGGCGTGCTCGACGGCGCCTCGACGCCGATCCTCGATATTCCGAAAAGCGTGCGCTTCGACATCGGCGGCTGGCACGGTCACGGTTTCGTCGGCGATGTCGACGAGGTGCGCATCAGCAAGGTCGCGCGCTCGCCGGAGTGGATTCGGCTGCAGTACGAGAATCAGAAGCCGTTGCAGACGCTCGTCGGACCGATCGTCGCATCGGGTGATACCTTTGCGGCTTCAGTGCCGTCCGTCGTTGTTTCCGAAGGCGCGAGCGCGAAAGTCACGGCGCAAGCAGGCGGCGCGCAAAAGGTCTACTGGCTCCTGGAGCAAGAGGGCCGCGAATCAGTCGTGGCCGTGGACCAATTCGAGTTCACGATTCCGGCGCCGCGCGTGACCAGTGACACATCGATGACGCTGCGTTGGCGCGCCGTATATGCCGACACCACGCGCACGATCGACATCCCGGTCATGATCCGCAATAGCCTGCCGGAGCCGCTGTTCACGCTCGCGGCGCCTCCGAAATGGGACGGAAGACAGACGCTCACGCTCGAGCCGAAGATCACGAATCTGCGCGAACTCGAAGCGAAGTCGGCGGCCACGCTGAACTACAGGTGGCAACTCGCAGGCGTCGCCACGCTGAAGCAGACACTGCCGGGCAAGTTATTGCTCGAACGCGCACAGGCGAGTGGAACCTTGAAGGTCAACCTGACTATCGACAACGGTGGCGCGCCGGTCTCGAACGGAATTACGATCGAAGTCACGGAGCCGGAACAAGACGCCTGGATCGGGCAGACGTTCGCTGACGAGGAGTATCCCGAAGAGAGCCAGTTCTTCGCATGCGACGAAAAAGGCCAGGGCACACTTGTCTGCAAAGGCAAACTGAGCGCGGCCGCCGACTCCGTCTTCGTGCGCGTGCTCGCCGACGGGAAGCCCTTCGCGGACAAGAGCGCGCGTCCGGCCGCTGACGGAAGCTTCGCGTTCACTGTCCAGCTCGAGCCCCGCCTCGTGCACTACAAAGCCGAATTCGGAACGAAAACGGCCGGCCGCGAATCCGTGCTGCGCAGCGCGGACAATCTGCTCTGCGGCGACGCCTACATCGTCAGCGGGCAATCCAACGCGCTGGCGACGGATTTTGCCGGCGAGGATCCGCCGTATCAGAACGAATGGGTGCGCACGTTCGGCAGCACGTCGGGCGATCCCGCGCTCGCGCGCACACGCGTGTGGGGCACCGCGCGCTGCCGCGACCACGAGCGCAACGCGCTCGAAATCGGCTACTGGGCGCTCGAGCTTGGCCGGCGTCTCGTCGAGTCGCAACATCGGCCGATCTGCATCATGAACGGTGCTGCCGGCGGCACGCGCATCGACCAGCACCAACGCAATCCCGCTGATCCCGAAGACGTGAACACGATCTACGGTCGATTGCTTTGGCGCGTGCGCCAGGCCAAGCTCACGCACGGGATCCGCGCCGTGATCTGGCACCAGGGGGAGAGCGACCAAGGTGCCGATGGTCCCAGCGGACGCTTCGGCTGGGAGACCTATCACGATCTTTTCGTCGAACTCGCAGCAGGCTGGCGGCGCGACTATCCCAACATCCGACACGAGTACGTTTTCCAGATCTGGCCTAAGGCGTGTTCGATGGGCATCGACGGTTCCGACAACATGTTGCGCGAAGTCCAGCGCCAGTTGCCGCGCAGCTTTTCGCGCCTCTCGACGATGTCGACGCTCGGGATCGTGCCGCCGGGCGGTTGCCACTATCCCTTCGAAGGCTGGGCTGAATTCGCGCACCTGATTTGTCCGCTGATCGAGCGCGACTTCTACGCCAAGGCGCCGCTTGCTTCGATCACGCCCGCGGACCTGAAGCGCGCATTCTTCGCCGACGCCACCCGGCAACTCATCGTGCTCGAGTTCGATCAGCCGGTCGCGTGGGACGACAAGCTCGTCAGCCAGTTCTACCTCGACGGCGCCGGCGGAGCGTTCACCGGAGGCAGCGCGAGCGGCAACGTGATCACGCTCGAAGTTCGCAGCACGAGCGACGCGCGCACGATCAGCTATCTCGACAGTGAACACTGGAGCCAGGACAACCTCTTGCGCGGCGAGAACGGAATTGCCGCGCTGACTTTCTGCAGCGTTCCGATCGAGAAAGATGCGGGCCGCTGAACGCGGCGCACACGTGCAACGCGTGGCTCAGCCCTTCCAGCCCGGGCCGCGCACTGCTCGGCCTGGCGTCGCGCCCGTCGGCTGGCTGTCGCGCAGCACCTGGACACCGTTGACGAAGACCTGCTCGACGCCCGTCGACAATTGATGGGGCTTTTCGAACGTCGCGTGATCGCGGATCGTCGCCGGATCGAAGACCACGACGTCGGCGAAATAGCCCGGCGCCAATTTGCCGCGCTGCTTCAAGCGCAGATTCTCCGCCGGCAATGAAGTCAGCCGGCGCACGGCGTCTTCGAGGGGCATGAGCTTCTCGTCGCGTGCGTAGTGGCCGAGCACACGCGCGAAGTTTCCGTAGGCGCGCGGATGCGGATTCGATTTCAAGAACACGCCCTCCGGCGCGGGCGCGCCCGCATCGGAGCCGAAACTCAACCAGGGCAGTCGAACCTGTCGGCGCACGTTCTCTTCGGACATCAGGAAGTAGATCGTGCCGATGCGCGTGTGGTCCTCGATGATCAGGTCCATTGCGGTCTCTTCGGCCGACTTGCCGCGCATGCGCGCGACTTCGGCGAGCGTCTTCCCGGTCAGCGGCTTCAACGCTTCGGTCTTGAATTCGACGAGCAGCACGTTTTCCGGCGAGCCCGCGCCGAGCAGCAGGTTCTCCCACTTGTCCGTCGGCGTGCGCATCTCCTCGGCGACGCGTGCGCGGATCTCGGGATCTTTCAGGCGCTCGGCCCACGCGTCGAGCCCGCCTTCCTGAACCCACGGCGGCATCGCGGCGTCGAGCCCGGTCGCGCCCGCCGTGTACGTGTACATGTCGGCGGTGATCGCGAGTCCCTCTGCGCGTGCCGCTTCGACGCGCGCGATGACTTGTTCCATTTTTGGCCAGTTGGCTGCACCCGCCGCCTTCAAGTGATAGATCTCGGCGCGCACTTTCGCGCGTCTGGAGATGTCGATCAATTCGTCGACCGCTTCGAGCAAGCGATTGCCTTCGCTGCGCAAGTGACTGATGTACATGCCGCCATAGGGTGCAGCTGCTTCGCACAACGCGACCAGCTCGTCGGTCTTGGCGTAGAAAGCGGGAGCGTAGATCAACGAAGATCCCACCCCGAGCGCGCCTTCTTCCATCGCCTGACGCACGAGCGCCTGCATGCGCGCAAGTTCTTCCGCGCTCGGCGGGCGATCGGCGTGATCGAGTTCGTGCACGCGCACGGTCGTCGCGCCGACGAACGAAGCGACGTTCACGGCGACACCGCGCCGCTCGAGGTGTGCGAGATATTCGCCGAGCGTGGTCCAGGGGATGTCGAACTTCAGGTCGCCCTGCTGCTCGAGCATCTGCTTCTTCATTTTGTCGTTGAGCGGCCCGAACGACTCGCCTTCGCCGAAAACCTCGAGCGTGACGCCCTGCCGGACGTCTGCAAGACCGCGCGGATCGACAAGCAGCGTGTCGACCGCCCACGACAACATGTTGATGAATCCCGGTGATACTGCTCGCCCGCTGGCGTCGATTTCCTTGCGCCCGTGACCCGTGACGTTGCCGACGGCGACGATGCGATCCGCGCGTATCGCGACATCGCCGACGTAAGGCTTTCCGCCGCTGCCATCGACAATCGTGCCGTGGCGGATGACGAGATCGAATTCGGTGGGCTGAACCGACGCACACGAAGCGAGCAGGACCGCGAGCGCGAGGAGTGACTTCATGGGACAGAGGCTAGCCAGGACCAGGTCGCGGCGGAACACCCTCGAGAGCGTGCTCGCGCGGCAGGCGTGATTTCCCCCTGCAGGTCTGGCTGGTTCAGCCGCTCAGGTTCCCGAAGCCGAGTCTGCGCCGCCCGATTCGCTCGGCAATCCGCGTGCGTGGCCGGCCTCGCTTGCTTCGATGAGGGTGTAGCCCGCATCGCTCAGCGCTTTCGGCAACTCTTTCGTCCGCTGGCCCGTGGCGCAGATCATCACGAGGCGTCCGCCTCCGGGCCCCGAGTGCGTCAGCAGCGTATCCAGACGCAGTGACAAGCGCATGCAGAGCATGGCGATGTTGTCGTTGAACCCGCCGCCCACGCCAGGCTCCGGCGGCATGGCGGTGATACGAATTCCCTCTTCTCCACCGATAATCTGGATCAAAGCGCGGAACAAATCCGATTCGGTCAGCATGCCGATCACCAAGCCGCGTTCGACCACGGGCAAGCCTCCGATCCGCCGACGCGTCATGATGCGCGCGGCGTCCTCGAGGTGCGTGTCCGGCTCAACGGTCAGCGGATCTGGCGTCATCGCGCTGCGCACGTGTCTGCGCGCGGCCAGGTAACCGGCATCGGAGTCGAGTTCGAGCACACTCGCGGGCAACACGCGCAACAGATCGCGCTCGCTGATGATGCCGATCAGGCGTGTTCCCGCCACCACAGGCGCGCGCCGAATGCGCTGCGCCTGGAACAGTTGGAGTGCCTCACGGCAGCTCAATTCCGGATCGAGGGTGATCGCGGGCTTCGTCATGAAAGTGCGTACGAACATGGCTGTATGCAAGCCTAGCGGTACCCGGTTCGGTGCTCGGACAAATTTTCCGTGTGCCCTGGTCAAGCCCATGCCCGCGCGCATCCCGCCCGGGCGGGGGGCATCCAGTTCCAGGGCGCGACCTGTCGAAGTTGTGGACCTCTCGACCTGCTTCCACCTCATTCAAGGCATCGCTTGTCCGGTCCCCTGGATCGCCCTTCATTCTCGGCGCCGCCGCGCGTCGCCCCGCCGCCCGTAGTCGAGCGCTGGGCCGACATGGCTCGCTCGTTGACGCTCTATCCCGAGACCAGTGTCCGGGTCGTGAGTTCATTGGAGGCTTTGCTCGAAGCGTTGCGCGAGGGCATGAAGGCGGATTCGAAAGAAATCGAACTGGCCTTCTCCGCTTCAGGTGTGTGGGTCAACGGCGAATTGGTCGAGCAGAAGGAGAATCCGAAGCTCATCTGGCTCCGCGATCGGCTGTACCGCTCGGATCTTTCGGGAGCCAGCTTCTCGGGAAGCGTCGGCACAGCCTCACTGCTGGAATTCACGAAACGCCTGCTCTCGTTGTACATGCGCCGCGATCTGAGCCTGTCCTTCGACAAGCTCTGGCCCGAGACTTACGCGGGCATCGCACTGCTCGAGCGCTGTTTCGACGGCACCTTCGCTGGGAAGAACACGCGGTCCGACGGCCAAGATCACCCGCTGGTCGCGGACAAGCATCGCGCCAGGGCCGCGGGCCTGAACGAACAGCTGGGGCAGGACGAAACCATACGCATCGAGATCGAGGATCTGCAGGCCAGAGTGATCGAGCTGGCCGGAAGCGAGGCCAATTTCAGAGAGTTCGACTTGTTGGCCGAGATCGCCGCGCTGCTGCCGGCGGAAGGGCTGAACGACCACAAGGTCGCCGCCGAGATGACGATGCGGGTCCTGGAAGAGCTCCGGCTGCAACTCATCAAGGCGCCTCTGCCCGCCGGCCGCGCAGGTCCCGCGGACGACGCCGGCTTTCGCCGCCTGCTATCCGTCATCAGCCGCAGCCATTTCAACCGCGCGGTGAGCAGTTCCCAGCCGAGCCTCGCCGAACCAGGCACGGCACTGCCCGCGCAAGCCTCCCATTCCAGCCCGTCCTCCACATCCACTGCGCGCGCGGCGGAAGGGCAGATCCCGGAAGACGTAGCCGCCGTGTTGGCAAAGATGCAGGTTGCGCCGGACGGGAGTTCACGTTTGCCGGAGTTCGAAGATCCGCTCGAGCAACTCGGCGCCTACTTGCACTATCTCGTCACCTGCGACGATCCGCGCAAGTTTCCCGCGCTCGAAGCCGGCATCGCGCGTTTGATCCAAGCGTCTGGAGAGGTCGCAATCGATGTTCTGCGCCGCTATGTGGATCCGACGCGCTCCGAGGACGGCAAGAGCGGGAATGCGAATGTCGGCCGCGTGGTGGCGTGTCTGACGCGCAGCGGTCTGCGCCAACAACTGCGACGACTTGGGTTGTTGAACGTGGACTGGATCTCGATCGAATTCCCGTTCGAGTTTTTGACCTACCTGCGCGGGCTCAACCTCGACAGCGTCTCCGACTTGGAGGAACTCGACCAGGTCTGCAGCAAGATCGGTGCGCAACGTTTCAGGCAAGCCACGGACCTGTTCGCGGGCGCGCCGGATTTCTTGGCCGGCCCGATCCCGCGCCAGATGTTCACACTTTCGCTCGTCTCGGCCGTGCCGCTCGTGCGGCAGCTCTACGAGCAGGACAAGCGCCGCCACAAGCTCGAATTCACGCGCTTCTTGCGCGCCACCGCGGCCAAGGGGATCGACCAGCTGATACTCGACGCCGTCCATGACCCGGAAGTCCTGTTGCCCGGATACCTGAGTGCGCTTGCCGAGGAAAATTCCACGCACCTGACGCAGCAGCGCGAGGCTTGCGTGCGATCGCTGGTGACGCTGACCGAAGGCAGCCTGCCGCAGCTCGCGCAGCACGTGCGCGCGATCAACTTGTTGGCGCACTGCGATTCGCAGGAGACGCGGACCCTGCTCAAGCGTTTGAAGAACGAACGCAAGAATCTGATCCGCATGAAACACCCGAGCGCCGCGCGCGAGGCGGCGGAAAAGGTGTTGCGCGTGTTGAAGAACGCACAGGGGGCAAAGCGTGTGTGACCTGCATCGCGAAGAGGAGCAAGGCAAACCGCGCTGCGGGATAGCCGAGCTCGTCGACGAACTGACCGTGGCGCTGACGAACTCGCGCATCTACGGCGAGGGACATCCGCGCGTGGAGTCCTCGATTGCGTCGCTGCGGCACAGCGTCGAAGCGCTCGCGCAGGCGGACGGGCCGCAGCCGATCGTGCTGGGAACCTCGCAGGGTTTTCTGTTCTACCGCCAAAAACCACTGCTCGGCGCCAGCCTTTCCAGTGCGAAGATCATCGAGGCGCTGACCCTGTGTCATGCCGGCGCGCTGTCGATCGACCCACGTGCGCAGCGCTACGAGCTCAAGGAGCTCGTTGATTTGCTGGCGAAGAACAAGAAGGGCTACGCCAACCTCCAGGAGGCCAACGACGATCTCGCACAGCGCGAATGCAAGCTGATCGAATTCTTGCCCGAGTTCCAGAGCGCCGACCACTCGACGACAGCGGGGGAGCTCCGCGCGCGGCCGCTGCTTGGAGATCTGGAAGAGGGCCAACCGAAGGCGCGCTTCAAGGTTCCGCTGGAGCTTTATCAGCAAACAGTGCTGCTGTTGCAGGAATCCGCCACGCGCGCATGCCAGCGCGAGAACATCGATCTCGACCGGACCAAGGGCTTCGTCGAAGCGATCCTCGACAACCTCTCCAAGGACGCGCCCTCCATGCTCGGGCTGTCGCGCTACGAGCGCTACGACGCGTACACGTTCGGGCACTCGATTCGCGTCTGCTTTCTGGCGCTGAATTTCGCGGCCACGCTCTACAAGCGCGAGGAAATTTTGCTGCGCATCGGTCTCGCGGCGCTGATGCACGACATCGGCAAGGCGCGCGTGCCCTACGAAGTGTTGCACTCCACCTCCAGGCTCTCGCACGAGGAGCGCGTGCTCATGAACCTGCACACGAATCACGGCGGCGAGATCCTGCTCGCGACGGCCGACGTGGACCCGCTGGTCGTGGCCTCCGCCTTCGGTCACCACCAGACCTTGGATGGCGGAGGCTATCCGACGACACTGCACCCCGTGCGTCAATCGGCCTCGACCTGCATCGTCAAGATCTGCGACGTCTTCGAAGCGCTGACGGCGGTGCGGCCGTACAAGCCGCGCATGTCCGCCGTGAAAGCCTTTCAAGTCATGCTCACGATGAAGGGGCACTTCGATCCGCAGTTGTTGCGCCTGTTCATGAAGTTCACGGGAATTTATCCCACGGGAACGATCGTGCGGCTCTCCAGCGGTGAGCAGGCGTGCGTGCTGAGTCAGACCGCCGATCCGTTGGCTCCGATCGTGCGCATCGAAGTCGACGACCTCGGCGCGGCGCTGCAAGTCGATCCGGAACTTGTCCACGATCTCTCGAGCAAGAACGCAGCCGCGCGCTGGAGCATCGCCGGAGTCGTCGAGAGCGCCGCGTAGCCCTGCGCGCTCGGCCATCGATGGCCCGCCGTGCGCCGTGTGGAGTTTCCCCGCGCCGAACAATTCGACGCTGAGCAACGGACTCGAGTATTCGATCTGCCCGTAGGGCGACCTGCGCGAGCAAACCAGCGGCGGAGCGGCGCGAGGCGCTCGCGCCGACTGGCAGAGCGTTATGCTCGCGCTCGAGGTCGTCCATGCAACACCACTCAGCCCTGTTTCGCACCCCGCTCGCACTGGTGATCTTGCTGTGCTCCTCTGTCGCGCAGACGCCAGAGCCGGCGCTGCGCGACAAGACGCTGGTCGTCTGGGTCGCGCCGGCAAACCTCACGCAGCACGGCGGTGGTGCGCTCACGCTCGACGACGGCCGCGATCGTTTCGACGGCATCGTCTTCGGCGAGATCGCGCCCGCGAAATGGATGGCGGGCAGCGACATGTTCTCGCGCACAGCCCGCGATCAATCCGGCTTCCCGGAGGAGACAGCGAATGCCAAGACCTTCGTCCAGATGGCGCTCGTCTACGAGGGCCAAAAACTGCTCACGTATCGCGAAGGGCGGCTCTACTCGCAGCACACGCACAATTCAAAGCCGCAGGAGTTCGGGCCGCAAAGCCTCGTGCTGATCGGCAAGCGCCATCGCCGTCAAGGCGACAACGCGCATTTCGCCGGCGCGATCGACGACGCGCGCATCTACGACCGCGCTTTGTCCGCCGCGGAAATCGCGGCGTTGAAACCCAATCAGGCGGGGGAGTCGAAACCCTGGGCCTGGTGGACCTTCGACGACAAGCAAGCACTGGACCGCACGGGACGCTTCGCGGTCACGCAGCTCGGCGGCGGCGCCAAGGTGGAGAACGGCACACTCGTGCTCGACGGCGTGGCGGGGGAGATGCTGTGCAAGAGCGGCAAAGAGATTTCTTTGGCGTTCGAGACGCCGGCGCGACCGGCGAATCCTCCGGCGAATTGGCTCGCATTCCACCTCGCGCATCCGGGGCCCGGCGAAGCAATGCCCGGCGATCCGAACTGCGCGTTTTTCTGGAAAGGCCGTTATCACCTGCACTACATCTATGCCCACGACGATGGCTTCGCGTTCGCGCATGTCTCCAGCACGGACATGCTGCATTGGAAGTGGCACCCGACCACGCTCACGCCTTCGAAGACTGAACACGGAATGTTCAGCGGGACCGGTTTCTTCACGAAAGAAGGCCGGCCCGCGATCATCTACCACGGCCAGGGATCGGGCCGGAATCAGATCGCGGTTGCGCTCGACGACGAGCTCGAAAAGTGGAGCGCGCCGATGGCGCTCGAACCGAAGATCAAGCCCGAGCAGGACGGCAGTCTGATTGCGCACTGGGATCCGGATGCGTGGATCGACAACGGTCATTACTACGCGCTCTCAGGCGGCTCGCCGGGCAGCGGAAAACCGCCCACGCTCTTCAAGTCAGAAGACCTGAAGATCTGGAATTATCTCGGACTCTTCCTCGCGCACGACATGCCGGGTGTGCGCGCCGACGAAGACATCTCATGCCCGAACTTCTTCGAGATCGGCGGCAAGCACATGCTCCTGTGCATCAGTCACACACTCGGTTGCCGCTATTACCTCGGCGAATGGAAGGACGAGCGCTTCACGCCCGAGTTCCACGCGCGCATGAACTGGCAGGCCTGGGACTTCTTCGCGCCCGAAAGCGTGCGGACCGTCGATGGCCGGCGCGTGATGTGGGCCTGGTGCAACTTCGGCTACCCGCAGAGTGGCGTGCAGTCGCTGCCGCGCGAGTTGAGCTTGCCCGCGGATGGCGTGCTGCGCATCCAACCGCTGCGCGAACTGGAACTCTTGCGCTACGACGAGCAGAGCGCGGCCGACTTGCACGTGAACAGCGAAGCACCGGTCCTGCTCGACGGTGTCAGCGGCGATGCACTTGAACTCCAGCTTTCCATCGAACCTGGCACGGCCGCGAAGTTCGGCGTCGAGGTTTGCTGCGACCAACAGGGACAAGCCGGTTTCTCCATTGCGATCGAGCCCGCGAGCCGGACCCTGCAGCTTGGAGCCGTGCAGGTGCCGTTCGAGTTGCAGGCCGGCGAGCGCGCGGATCTGCGCGTGTTCGTGGACAAGAGCATGATCGAGGTCTTCGTCAACGGTCGCCAAGCCGCCGTAGCTTCGTATCCGCATTCGCCAAAGAGCACGGATGTGCGCCTGTTCAGCAAGGGTGGCGCTGTTGTGACGAGAGTCGTGAAGAGCTGGAAAATACGCTCGATTTATCCGCAATAGCCGTCAAACCAGGACAGGTTCGCGCACCGGCAAGCAAAACCCGTGCAGCAGCTGGAAGCTGGAGCGATTGCGCGATCGCAATCTTCGCCGCAAGGCTCGAAGACGCAATTCGCAACGATCACGAGCACCCGTCACTGCGCCGGATCGCCGATCTTGAGGATGCGAGACCGCGCTGCTGCAACCGAGCCGGCGCAGACATGCTTTGGGGCGTCACTTCCCCGAACGTCGCCGCTGAGCCGCGAGCAGGTTCGTGCGCGCCGCTTCGAAGTTCGGATCGAGAGCCAGCGCCGCCTCGAAATGACGGATCGCGGCGTCCCAGTTTGATTTCTTTGACGCACTTACGCCAAGGCGATCGTGCAGTGATGCGTTGCGTGGATCGATGCTCAGGGCAGCAGTCCATTGCTCGACGGCGTGCTCGTCGTCCTCCAAGAGCATGAACAGATCGCCGAGTTCTGCGCGCGCGGCGAGCGAGGTCGGGTCGAGCGCGACGGCCAGCTCGAGTTCCTTGCGCGCGAGGTCGAGTTCGCGGCGCACGACGAACGCGCGAGCCAATTCGCGGTGATCGCCGGCAAGTCCGGCCCGTAGCGCGAGTGCCGAGCGCGAATCGGCATTCGCGTGCTGCGCCAGTTCCTTGGCCGCGACGAAGTCATCGGCGAACTCGGTTTGGTTCGGCGCGAACCGGCTCGCCCGCTCGAAGGCATCGAGGGCCTGCGCCGTGCGGCCGGCCAGCAGAAGATCGCGGCCGCGGCGATTCCAGTAGCTCGCCCAATCCGGTCGAAGGGCGAGCGCAGCGGCCGAGGCCTCGAGCGCTCCGTCGAGGTCTGCGCGCGAGAAGCGAGCCGCGGCAAGTGCGACCCAATTCGCGGCGTCTTCTGGGTAACGCTTCGACCACGCGACACCGATTTTTTCCGCGTCGTCGAACCGACCAAGAGCCATGAGGCACTTCAAGAGCGCCGTCTGCGCGCTTGGAAAGCCCGCCTGCAGTGCGAGCGCGGCTTGCAGATGTGGCAGCGCTTCGGCATGTCGACCATCGGCCGCGAGCGCGAATCCCAGGCCGGATTCCGCGATCCAATTCTCGCCCGTCACTTTGCACGCGTGGCCGAACAGCGTCTCGCCGTTCTTCCACACGCTGATTTGTCCGAACGCGACGATTGCGAGCAGCGCGAGCCAGCCGCTGGCGGCGAGCAGCGCGAAGCGAAGTTGAATCACACCCCGTTCGACGAGCGCTGCGCCTGCGAACACGATCGCGATCGAGAGTCCAAGGCTCGACAGGTACGAGTAACGGTCAGCGTAGGCCTGTCCGCCGACCTGCACGAGTCCGATCATCGGAACCAGCGTGCCCAGGAACCAACACCAACCGAAGAGCACATAGGGCGCGCGAGCGCGAAGCCGAATCGCGGCAAGCGAGATAGCGACGATCAACGCCGACGCGAAAGCAACTTTTGCAAGCCCTAAGGACCCCAGCGGGTGCGGATAGAAGCAGGCGAGGCCGCTTGGCCAGACGAACTGTCGCAGATACTCGACATAGGACCAGACGGCGTTCTCGAAGCGCTCTCCAAGCGGGATGAGTCCGAGCGATCCGACCGCGTGCGCCTCGCGCTGTGCGATCACGGTGACGATCGAAAGCGCGGCTGACATCGCAAACAGCGGCAGCTTTTCGAGCAGCAGGCGCTTCCAGCCCTCGTGGGTCCGCGCCAGCGGCCAGAAGTCGAACAGCAACATCGCGCACGGCAAGGTCACAAGCGTCGGCTTCGACAGCAAGCCAAGCGCGAAGAGTACTAGTATCGCCGTGTACTCACGCGGACTCTTCGAGCGCGACCAACGCACGTACATCCCGAGTGCCGCCAAGGCGAAGAACGTGCTCAGCACGTCCTTGCGCTCCGAGATCCAAGCCACCGACTCGACATGCGTCGGATGCAGCGCGAAGAGCGCGGCGACGATCGCGCTGGGCATGAGCTTTCCCGTCGCGGACGCGAGCACGAACAGGACGAGCACGGAATTCGCGGCATGCCAGACAGCGTTGACCGCGTGCGGAGCGCCGCTCGACATACCGAAAAGGCTGACGTCGAGCATGTGCGCGAGCCAAGTCAGCGGATGCCAATTGGCGTCGAGACTTGTGAAGGCCCATTTCAGGCCAGCCTGCGAAAGTCCGCGCGCGACCATCGCGTTTTGCGTGACGTACACAGTGTCGTCGTACACGAAGCCGAATTCGACGCTCTGCCCGTAGAGCGCGAGCACCGCGAGCGCCAGCAGCGCCGAGAGCAACCACGCGCGCCGACGATCAAAACTTGTCATGCGAGGATCGTGCGCTCATGCCTTGATCGGGCAGCCACGATAGCACTGCCGACGCTCCGGGCAATGCGTGACGCGCGTCGGCGTTGCGCCCGGCCGACTCAGTCTACTTGGGAGAGCGGCTGATGCGTGCCCAGAGGAACGTGAAGGTCCATTCGAGGATGAATCCAACGGCCGCGACAAGCGCCGTCCCCAGAAAGATCTCAGCCCAGGATCCAAGCAAATCTTCCCAGTGAAAGTCGTCACGCGGGTCGTGCATGCCGCGGCTGAACATCACACAGAAACCGATGATCAGGAATGCACCAATCAGCGCACCAGCGGCGGCTCCGCGCCACAAGACCGGAGGCTTGGGGCGAGTCAGGCCCGCTCTTTCTCGCGAACTGGGAGGGCGCATCACGCTGTCAGCCGCGATCCTCGCACGATGAAAAGGCGGCTTTGGTGCTCGAAGAACAAGCCCATTTCACTGGGGCAGCATACCACCGCGGGCCAGCCGTTCGACGCGTGGTTGCGAGCATAGGAACGAAGTACATTGATCCGCCATACGCGCAAAAATCGAAATGCAACGACGTCATGCGCGCACTGGCCGCCTTTCACCACCCCCTCCACGCGCCCCTTTTCTGCTCACGATCATGATGCGACGCCCTTCACGAGCCATGTTCACGCTGCTCAGTTCCTGCTCGATTCTGCTATTGACGCTTGCGACGACGGCGCAGACCGAGCTGGCCAAGCCCGAAGTCCTCACGGCCAAGATCGATGCGATCGCCGCCGAGCATTTGGCCAAACCCGGCGCCGCCGGACTCTCGATCGCGGTTGCCTCCAAGGGAAAAGTACTCCTCGCCAAGGGCTACGGAGTCGCCGACGCCGAGTTCGACGTGCCCGCCGACGCGTCGACGATGTTTCGCATCGGCTCGGTGACCAAGCAGTTCACCGCCGCGGTGATCCTGCGCTACGTCGAGCAAGGCAAGCTCACGCTCGACGACGAGCTCTCGAAGTACTTGCCGCAGTTCCCGCAGCACGGACACGAGGTCAACATCCGTCAATTGCTCAACCACACTTCGGGCATTCCCAGTTACACCGACGTCGGCGAAGCCTGGGAAAGAGTCTGGCCGCTGGAACTCGATCACGCGCAACTGCTCGCGTTGGTGTCGGACAAGATGTTCGATTTCGAGCCCGGCGAGGACTGGCGCTACAACAACACGGGTTACTACCTGCTCGGCATGCTGATCGAGAAGATCGGCGGCGCGCCGTACGGCGAAGTCTTGCAGAAGGAACTTTTCGGCCCCTTGGGCCTGAAGCAAACGCGCTACGACTCCAACATCGAACTGATCAAAGGCCGCGCGCAGGGCTACACGTTGAACGACGGCAAGCTGGTCAACGACCAGGCCATTGGCATGGGACAACCCGGAGCCGCGGGCGGATTGATCTCGACCGGTTCGGATCTGCTGCGTTGGGAGATGGCGCTCGTCGGCGGCAAGGTCATCGACGCCAAGTCGTTCGCGTTGATGAGCACGCCGACCGTCTTGCCCGACGGGCGCGACACGCACTACGGTTTCGGACTGATGCTCGGCCAGTTCGCCGGCTTTCCCCGCATCCAGCACGGCGGCGGGATTTTCGGGTTCAATTCGATGCTCTTGTGCCTGCCCAAGCAGGACCTGTACGTCGCGGTGATCAGCAACGGCGAGCCTATCTCGTCAGCCGAGATTGCCGATGCGGTCAGCTACGCTGCGCTGGCAATCGTCAAGCCGACGGCCAAGGACGAAACGATCCCGGCGGAGTTGCTCGCCCTTTTGCCGGGGCAGTATTCGATCCCTGCCATCAAGCTCGATGCGACGCTGTCAGCCAAGGACGGCAAGCTCTGGTTGCAGGCGACCGGTCAGGACGCATTTCGCCTGCTGTTCCAGGGCGGACTCGAATTTCGCGCGGAGTTCGACAGCGACGTGCGCGTGGCGTTCCGCGCCGACGGCAAGGGCTTCGAGCTGAATCAGGGCGGAGGCAAATTCGACGCGACGCGCAAGTGAGTGCGCCCCGGCCCGATCACTTCGCGCTGCTCGGCTCCGCTTTCATCTCCGTCAGCAACTTCAGGAGCGCCGCGTCCATCGCCTCTTCGTTGCTTCCGACCGACTTGTAGCGGATCACGCCCTTGGCATCGAGGATGTAGAGCGTCGGCCAGCCGCGCACGTTCCAGGCGGCCGAGATCGGTCCGCCCGTTCCCTCAGGGCCGTTCCAGAAAGAGCGCCAGGTGATGTTCTCCTTGGCTCGCACGTCCTTGAGCGCCACCAGATCCTTGTCGCTGTTGATGCCGATGATCGCGAAGGGTTCGTCCTTGTACTTTGCCACGAGCGACCGCTCGTGCGGGAACATAGCCCGGCAAGGGCCTCACCAATTTCCCCAGAAATCGAGCAGTACTACCTTGCCGCGGTAGTCGCTGAGTTTGAAAGCGACGCCGTCGAGATCGCTGCCTTCGATCTGTGGCGCCGGCATGCCGACGGCGAGGTTGTGGATCTCGAACAGCTCTGCAGCGGCCTTCTTCCCGAGTGTAGTTTCGCGCTTCGTGCCTGCGTTGAGCTTGACGTCGGGAAACTCCGCTACGACGCGCTCGTAGATCTTCTCGATCTGCTGCTGAGTCTGCTCGGCGTCGAGTTTCGACAGCGCGGCGAGTTTCTCGTCTCCGAGCCAACCCTGCATGCCGTCGAGTTCTTCCTGGCTCTTGCCCTTGATGTACTCGGCGGTCTGGATGTCGTTCTTCAAGCCGTCCG
>JANMRV010000543.1:0-1295 GCA_031388685.1 Planctomycetota bacterium | reverse complement strand
GGCGATGGCCTGGGCGGCTTCGGCGGTGCCGTTTCCTACCCAGTCACGTGGGAAGTGGAACAGATCCGTCTTGGCGATCTCAATGGCGACGGTTTCCTCGACGTCGTGGCGACGTCTTGGCTGGACCATCGCCTGATATCGATGCTGGGCAACGGACAGGGCGCATTCGGAGCGCCGATCTTCAATTATTTCGGCGGAGCGCCGAAAGGACTCGCGCTCAGCGACATCGATGCGGACGGCCGACTCGATGCGATCGTGGCGGACACGCAGAATCACGCCGTGTTGGTGCTCAAGGGCAACGGCAACGGGACTTTCCAGTTTCCGAAGTTCCACCCGCTCAGCACCGGACCGCAGGACTTGGCCGTCGCGGATTTCACCGGTGACGGGCGGCCGGACATCGTCAGCGCGGACAGCGCGGTGTTGTCGAAGCTGAGCGTGCTCGTGAACGTCGGCGGCGGAGATTTCGACCTCGCCTACAGTTCACCTCTCGCGCAATCACCTACCTCCTTGGCTGTCGGCAAGCTGAACGCGGACAACCAGTCCGATGTCGTCGTCACCTACTACGGTTACGACACGGTGCGCAGCCACCTGACGACTCTCTCTTTCGGCGGCTGGGAGCGCTACTGTTTGGCCAAGCTGAATTCGGCGGGTTGCAGCCCGCTGATCACCGGCGAAGGCACGCCGAGCGCGAGCAATGTGCGGCCCTTTCGCGTGCGGACGCTTCTGGCGCTTTCACCCTCGACCGGGCTCTACCTCTACGGAGTCAGCGGATCGCGCGCCGCGATTCCCTTCCAGGGAGGCACGCTCTGCCTCGGCCCCGCGGGCATTCGTCGCACGCCGGGGCTGCCGGCAGGCGGGCAGCTCGGCTATGACTGCAGCGGCGTTTTCGACCTGGATTTCAACGCTTTCGCGGCCGGCCTGCTTGGCGGAACGCCGAGTCCCGGGCTGCTGATCCCCGGTGTGCATTACCTGGTCCAGAGCTGGTCGCGGGACGTGTTCTCGACACCCTTCCCAGTCGGATTGTCCGACGCGCTCGAGGTCGAAGTCGGTCCTTGAACTCTGCTGCGTCGGCGTCGATAGCCGACCGGACCGAGCCTGAAGATGCGGGGATACGGAACCGGGTTCGAATTGCGCATCTCGATCGCGCACGCCGACTCGCTCAGCGTTCGTGAACGATGTGCGTAAGTCGAACCAAGTACTGCATCCGTATCTAGTTCTGTTTCGGCGCCCTGGGCACCCGAAGCGTTGGCGCGCCCGGGCCGCTCGCCGTCCATTCCAGCGTCGCGGGCGTTTCG
>JANMRV010000532.1:0-5084 GCA_031388685.1 Planctomycetota bacterium | reverse complement strand
AGTTTGGCGGAGCACAAGGCGAAGCTGGCGGAGCTGCGCGCGACGGCCAAGCCGCAGAGTGCGGAGCAGTCGAAGTTGGAGCGCGAGTCGCATCGGAAGTACGCGGAGCTTCAAGCCAAGCAGTCGGAATTGACGTGGCGCTCTCGGATGCTGAGTCTGGAGGCTTGGCCGAGCGAGACCGTGGTCGAGGCCGAGCTCTTGAAGGAGACGCTTCCGACGGCCGCGAGTGCCTTGAACGAACTGGCTTGGCCGTTGGTGGATCCTGACAAGCTGGTGTATGGGCAAGAAGTCCGAGCCTTGCTGCTTGCGCGCCGTGCGGTGAAGGCCGCGAGCGAGTCGGAGCGTGGCGGGATTCGGGACAGCGTTGGCTGGGCGCTGTTCAGACTAGGTCGATTCGACGAGGCCTTGGCGGAAGAAAAGACGGCGTTGGGCGAGCCAGGCGGCGATGCGCTGAAGGATTCGGCGGCGAAACTGGAGAAGGCTGTGTCGTTGTGGCGTGGCGACGAGTTGTCGAAGCGTCGCGAGCAGCGCGAGGCGTTGTCCGCGGCGGTCGACGAGCTGGATCACGTGGTGAGCGCGCGGCAGACGTTCGATTACGCCGATCCTGAAGCGCGCTGGTGGGACGTGCAGTTGTCGAAGCTGGTTGCGGCTCTTGAAGCGCTGCGTGATCCGAAGACGGGCCTGATGGGCGACACGCTGGGCGAGTCATTCGGCTGGGGCGTGACGAAGCGCTACGAGTTCGCGAAGCAGATCGGTGGGCGCAGCGTGGACGGCGCGGAGGCGAAGAAGTTGTGGGCGGATGCGATCGCTTCGATCAAGTCATCTCCGAAGTATGGCGGTCTGGAGCTGACGCCGCAGCTGGGCTTGCTTCCGATCGGGATGGATCCGGACTCTGGGTTGTGGGAATTCTCACACTTGCAGACGGGCGAGGCTGCGGTGCGGGGCGCGGACGGGAAGCTGGAGTTGACCGAAGCGACGGGCTTGGTGTTCGTGTTGATTCCGGGCGGGACATTCTGGATGGGCGCGCAGAAGACGGACGAGAGCGGCCAGAACTACGATCCAGGCGCGCAGGCGAATGAGTCTCCGGTGAAGGAGTTGACGCTTGGCGCCTACTTCCTTTCGAAGTACGAGCTGACGCAGGGTCAGTGGCTTCGATTCGCAGGTCGCAATCCGAGCGGTTACGGTCCCGGGACGAAGTTTGGCGACAAGTCATGCAGCCTGTTGAACCCGGTGGAGCAGGTGAGTTGGACCGCGTGCACAGACGCGCTGAGACGGCTTGGTCTTGTGCTTCCGACGGAAGCGCAATGGGAGTATGGAGCACGAGCGGGCACGGAGAGCGCTTGGTGGACTGGTGAGGAGAAGGAGCTGATCAGCGGGTCGGCGAACTTGGCGGATGCGTACTCCAAGGCGAATGGCGGGCCGAGCGCCTGGATGTACGAGGACTGGCTCGAAGACGGCAGCGTGGCGCACTCTGTTGTAGGGAGTTACCGTGCGAATGCGTTCGGCCTTCACGACGTAATCGGCAACGTGTGGGAGTGGTGTCGTGACGGCTACGGTCGCTACGAGTTGCCTACACGCGCAGGTGACGGGGAACGTATGGTGATTGGCTCCGCCAACCGCGTGATCCGCGGCGGCAGCTTCGCCATTGCCGCTTCGAACGCGCGTTCGGCGCTCCGCGGCAGCTTCACGCCGGAGGTCCAGAGCAGCTACCTGGGCCTGCGTCCCGCCAGGGCATCACGTCTTTCTGCTTCACCACTTCACCCTGGTGCGAAGTGACATTGTGCGATTGCGAGGCGTAGCGCCGTAGCGGCGTGCGCAGCCGCCGCAGGCGCAGCGCCGGTGCAAGGCGGCATCCCGTCCGTCGCTCCTGCTCGCGTGGCGCACGCCAAGAAGTTCCTGAGCGCTTGATTTCGCCATGAAAACTGGCAATTTCCTTTTCTTTCTTGCGGCAATTTAGGGTGGGTGGGAAGGGGAATTGGCCGCGAGCTGCTCCGCTGAAATCTCCGCTTTCATTTCTTCGCGCAGGGTGTATTCATTCCCCCCATGCGCGTGAAGCTCGTGACCTTTCGTTACTCCGCCACCCTCGGCGGCTTCGATGACACGGCGCTCGTAGATTTCACGCGCGACAAGGAAGTGATTACGTTGCGCGAACATTTCTATCTCGTGAACGACACGCCGCACCTCACCTGCGTCGTCACCTATCAAGACGCGATCGTGCCGCGCGAGGCGCTCGAAGCCGCGCGCGAGATCGCTCCGCGACCTGCGTCAAGCACGCCGCGCTACCAGCGCCGCAACGGCGCTCCCGATCCCTGCGAGGGAATGAACGAAAACGAGCGCGCGCTGTTCAATCACCTGCGCGAGTGGCGCTCGAAGCAGGCGCACGACGACGGCGTGCCGCCCTACCTGATCCTGACGAACCGGCAACTCGTCGCCGTCGTGCGTAAAAGACCCGATTCCCCCACCGCGCTCGGCCACATCGACGGCATCGGGCCGGGCAAGGTCGAACGCTACGGCGCGGCGATCCTCGAACGCTTGCACGGTGCAGCAATTCCTGTCGCGCCGGCAGCTTCGACAATGCCGCTTCGAACGCGCGATCGGCGAACCGCAACAACAGCGCGCCAGAGAATCAGAACAACAACTTGAGTCCCGCCAAGGCATCCCAAGGCTAGATCGCAGAGGATTGCATTCTCCGCGCAGTGCACGAGATGCCCAGATCCGCTTCCCGTGCCGCGAGCAGTCGCTCGCGGCCGAATCCGACTCAGCGCGGCGCGCGCAACGGCTCAGCGATACGCAGGCATCCCGGTCAGCTCGTGACCGATCGCCAGCGTGTGGATGTCGTGCGTGCCTTCGTAGGTCACGACCGACTCCAGATTGCACATGTGGCGGCCGACCTGATACTCGAGGCTGATGCCGTTGGCGCCGAGGATGTCGCGGCAAGTGCGCGCGACTTCGAGCGCGAGCATCACGTTGTTGCGCTTGGCCATGGAAACCTGCGCGGGCGTGACCTTGCCGTCGTCCTTCAGGCGGCCAAGGCGCAGCGCGAGCATCTGCGCCATCGTGATCTGCGTCGCCATGTCGGCGAACTTCTTCTGCGGCAATTGGAAGCCGGCCAGCGGCTTGTCGAAAACGACGCGCGACTTCGCGTATTGCAGTGCTTCGTCGAAGCACGCGTACGCAGCGCCGAGTCCGCCCCAGGCAATACCGTAGCGCGCCTGATTCAAGCAACCGAGCGGCCCCTTGAGGCCCTTGACGCCCGGCAACATCGCATCGCGCGACACCTGCACGTCCTCGAGCACCAACTCGGAAGTGATCGAGGCGCGCAGCGAGAACTTGTGCTTCTGCTCCGGCGCGGAAAAACCCTTGGCGCCGCGCTCGACCAAGAATCCGCGGATGCCGTCTTCCTGGGTGCGCGCCCAGACGACCGCCACGTCGGAGATCGTGCCGTTGGTGATCCACATCTTGCGGCCGTTGAGCACGAAGCCGTCCTTGGTCGGGACGGCAGTGGTCAGCATGCCGGCCGGGTTCGAACCGAAGTCGGGCTCGGTCAGGCCGAAGCAGCCGATCGCCTTGCCCTGCGCGAGCGGCGGCAGCCAGCGCCGCTTCTGGGCTTCGCTGCCGTAGGCAAAGATCGGATACATGACCAGCGAGCCCTGCACCGAGACGAACGAGCGCAGGCCGGAATCGCCGCGCTCGAGTTCTTGGCAGATCAACCCGTAGGCGACGCTGTTCAGGCCGGCGCCGCCGTATTCCTGGGGCACGGTCGGGCCGAAAACGCCGAGTTCGGCGAGTTCGGGCGTCAGCTCCTGCGGGAAGGTGCCGGCCTCGAAGTGCTTCATCGCCAGCGGCAGGTAACGCTCGGTGACCCACGCGCGCACGGTGTCGCGCACCATGCGCTCGTCCTCACTGAACTGATCGTCGAGCTGGAAGTAGTCGAGTTGCTGGAAGGCCATCGAAGTCGTCCGTTGGAGACCGGTCGCGGGGTTATTCGGAGCGCAGGGCCGGGCCCGGCATTCTAGCCCCGTCTAGCGCTGCGTTGAAGCGCGGCCCGGTCAGGTGGCGGCCTCCGGCTCGAAGTCGATCCGGGGTCGGTCGCCTGCCTGCGAGTTCCCGTTGCGTCCGTCGTCCCACACGGGGCAGGCAGTCACGATGCGACGGCAAGCACTCTTGGGTCCTGACGAAGTCGCGTGCCCCCTGCGGTTTGCTAGGCTGAGAGCCATGACTCCGATCTCGAACTCGCGTGATGACGTGGTTCGGCGCCTGGTTTCGGCGGAGAAACAAGTCCGTGGCCTGGGCGTGCGTCGCCTGGCTCTGTTCGGATCGTTTGTCCGGGATCAGGCTCGTCCCGAAAGCGATGTCGACGTACTCGTCGATTTCGCGCCGGGACGCAAGAGTTTTGATGCCTTCATGGCGCTCTCCGACTTCCTGGAACAACTTCTCGAGCGTCGAGTGGATCTCGTCACAACAGAAGCTCTCAGCCCTTACATCGGCCCGTACATTCTTGCCGAGGCGGTCGATGTCATTCGGGCCGCGTGAGTATCTGCGCCACATCCTGACCGAGGCAGAGTTCCTGGTCGCAAGCAGTGCGGGGATCACGCGAGACGAATTCATGTCGAGCGAGATCCTGCGCCGAGCCTTCGTGAGGAGCCTCGAAGTCATCGGCGAAGCCGCGAAGAAAGTGCCCGCCGAGTACAAGGCGATTCATCAGCACGTCGAATGGCGCTCGCTGGCCGGTATGCGCGATCGGCTGATTCATGGTTACTTCGGGGTCGACCACGCGATCGTCTGGGATGTCGTGACGACAAAGATCCCCCTTTTGCGCCAGGATGTTGAAGCGCTCTTGCGAATCGAGGGGCCAGCGCCCTCCTGATCCCCGCGAAACGGTGCAATGGGACTGTCGAGGGCTGGCCTCGATTCTGTGGCACCGAGTCGGCGACCTGAATCGGTATCCTGCGCCCAATGCACGTCATCCCTTGCGCGCTGTGCGGCTACGACGCGCCGGAACCGGTCTGCAGGCATTGCGGCGGCTCGAGCGAGGATTCAAGCCTCGCCGCGGCGCGCGGCAAGGCGTCGGCGCTGAGCGACGG
>JANMRV010000530.1:0-10734 GCA_031388685.1 Planctomycetota bacterium | reverse complement strand
CTCGCGGCAGTGCTCGTCGGCTTTCAGGACTCGATGACAGTCGAAGCCTATGCCTCGGCAAATGCCCCGCCGATCGGGCGCATCCAGCTCGCGGGCATTCCGCGCGCGCTCGCAGAACTCGACGTCGACGGGGACGGCGATCTCGAACTCGCGGTGGCCGGCGGCGACCGCGAGCTTTGGATTTTTGGGATCGGGACGAGCGGCGGCGCACGCGCGTGGTTCACAGCGCAAACTCCGCTGACGCTGCAAATCGACGCCATCCCGCTCGCGCTCGCCGTCGCCGACTTCGACGCCGATGGCCGCGACGATCTCGCGATCCTGCACCACTATCAACTTTCGGTCGTGCTCTTGACCCGGTTGTCCGCGACGGGCGCGGGCCGCAGCACTTCGATCTACGCGGGCCAGACGCCGATCGGTTTCGCGGCGCTGGATGTCGATGGCGACGGCAAACTCGACGTCGCGATCGCCAATCGCGACACACTGGGACTTGGTCTGCTGCTCGGAGACGGGGCAGGCCAACTCGGCGGCAGCGGCCTTGCGCTCGGCGATTTCCCTAAAGCGCTCGTCGCCGCGCCGAATTCAGACGGCGCACTGCGGCTCGTGGCGCTGAATGCCAAGTCGAATTCGATTTCGGCCGTGGTCTTCGCGGACAAGAAGCTGAGCGCGGTGAGCGGTGTGGACAGCGGTGTCGAAGCTCGCGCACCCGCGCTCGCGGAACTCGACGCAAAGCCGGGGCTCGACCTCTTGTTCCTCTCGACCGGCCCGCGCGGCGCGCAACTGGTGTGCTTCAGCGGCGATCGCGCGGGTCATTTCACGCCCGCATCGGTGCGCGAGCTCGGCGGAGCGGCGAGCGATCTGTGCCTGCTCGACGTCGACGGCGACAAGCGGTCGGAACTCGCGCTGTGCGACCCCAACGCGGCTTCGCTGACGCTGCTCGAGAATGCAAGCCTGCAAGGCGATGTCGCGAGTCTCGCCAAGGCCGCTCAGCTTGCGGTCCCATCGTCGCCGCGAGCGCTGTGCTGCCTCGAACTCGACGGCGATCCCGCGCCGGAACTGGCCTGCGTGCTCGGCGCGCCGGGAGAGCGCGTCGGAATTGCCTGGTTCGATGCACGACGAAACCCGAACGGCGCACTTCAGCTCGCCGAACTTGGCTTCACGGCAGTGCCGGGCGCGCCGCTCGACGCCGTGAGTTGCGATCTGAATGGCGACGGCCAACAGGACCTCGCCGTGCTGGCGACGAGCACACCTGATTCCCCCACAGGCGCGTGGTACGCGCTGTTGCGCGGTCCAGGAGGCGCCGCCGATTTCTCACTCGGCGCGGCCATTCCGACCGGCATGCGCCCCCATCGCATCGCGGCGGCCGACCTCGATGGCGACAGCCGCGCCGAAGTCTTCGTCGCGGCTCAGGACAGTCACTTGATCAACGGCTGGACGCCCGACGGCCCGCGCGGCGCGATTCTTTTTTCTGTGCGGGCCTTCGACGATCTGGGCGCGGGCCTCGGGCCGCTCGATTTATGCCTCAGCGACGTCGACGGCGACGGCCTGCTCGATCTGTGCGTGGTCAACGGTTTCTCGAACGACCTCAGCGTGCTTCGAGGTCATCGTCGCTGAAGGTCAACTCGAAGTCGACCGGCCGCTGCGCCTCGGCACGCGCGGACCATGTCGCGCGCTCGATCAGGAAGATCCAACGCAGACGCTTTCCGCACGAGCTCTCGTCGCGCGACTCCGGCTGCAATTCGAGGCCGTGTTTTTCGAGCACGCGACGCGAAGCGAAGTTGCCCACGAAGACGCAGGCGCTGACCGAGTGTGCTTCGAGCGCATCGAAGGCCAGCCACAGCGCGAGACCGACCGCGTCGCTCGCCAGCCCCTGGCCATGATGTTCGGCTCCGATCCAATAGCCGAGGTCGCCTCGATCCGGGTGATCGACGAAGCGCAGCGAAAGCGCGCCGACGATCTCGGAAGTGTCCGCGCGCAAGATCGCGAGTTGATAGTTGGCCGCGTCGTCGCTCTCGACACGCCAGTTCTTGGCCTTTTCGCGCATTTCCTGCACGTCGCGCGGCCCGGCCCACTCGATCCAGTCGAGGATTTCGCGCCGGCCGGCGATCAGCGCGAAGGTCTGCTCGGCGTCCTCGACCCGCGGCGTGCACAGGCGCGCGACAGAGCCGCGCAGATCCACATGGAGAAGTACGGGACCTCGACTCATCGCTTCAGGTTCTTCAACATCTCCACGGCTCCGCTGAGCATGCGCACGTCTCCACCCGCGAAGTTCTGCCCCTTGACCTGCTCGCGCGTCAAGATCCAGCCATACTGCCGCGCGTAGGCCTGCTTCGAGGAACGCAACACGGCCGTGAACATCGCGCGCGTCTCGTCATTGCGCAGCGCAGAGCCGGGCCGGTAGGCGAACGCAAGACCGCCGATCAGGTTCGAGGGCGTACCGGTGAAGTCGCCGACGTTCAGGTTGGTGAGCGGTGCGAAAGCGTTGAACGTCACGTCGCCCCAGGCTCCATTGGGATATTGCTCGCCCTTGAAATGCGCGCGAACGGCCGCTCGCAAGGTCGAGTCGAGCAGGGCGTGCGAACTCGGGACGACTTGCGCGTAGCGCAGCAAGAACTCCCAGCAGCGCGTTTGATCCGCGGCAATGCTGCCGCCGAAACGCAACGCATCGAGCCACAGCGGCGCGAAATGTTCGAAGCCGTGGCTGGTGAAGCGACCGAAGACCGGGTTTTCCGGCCAGGCCACGAGCATGGTCGTCGTCTTCGCTCCCCAGTTGCCGTAGCTGTCGTCGAAGTCGGGATCGATGCGATCCCAGGTTCCGCCCCAGTAGTGCGTGAATTCCAATTCGGCCACCGCAGCGGCAGCCGCCTTGACCAGGCGAAGATCGCCGTTGACACGCCCGAGGCGCGCAAGTTGCGCGGCGACGTCGAGCCTGCGGATCGGTTGCACCGCGAGGTCGGGCGTGCCGTCCACGGGCACGTATTTCACGGCGATCGATCCGTCGGGCAGACGGCCGTGGGCGAGAATCGTCTCGGCCATGCGCTGTGCCTGATCGAGCGCTTGTTTTCGATAGGCCTGTGGGCCGTGGTCGGCGAGGTCGAGCAGAAAAGCCAGGTAGCGGGCGACTTCTCGTGGCTTCTTGTCCTGCGGCAGATCGAGTTCGCCGTCCCATTCGCGCGGCATTCCGCTCGCAGGATGGAAAGTGAGCTCGAAGAAGTCCTTCAAGTACGCTTCGAGTCCAGCGCGCCAAGTGGGATTCTTGGCAAACGCATCGGCTTCGAGCAGGCATTCGTACAGCGGATGGATTCCCGCGGCATCGACGCGCAGCTTGGCGCCCGTGATCGCGTCGAACGTCGTCGTCAGGAATGCAGTCGGTCGAGGTCCGTCGCGATCGACGCCGCGTTCGAACCAGTTCTTGAAGACTTCGTCGCAGAGCGCGCGCAGTTCTCTGTCGAGCGCGGCTTCGTCGGGCAGCGGCAGAGCGACGAGCGCGTGAAGCTCACTGAAGCTCGCGCCGCCCGAGCCGTCCGCAGTGCCCAGTTCGAGCTTGAAGCGCGGCAGCGGAGCGTGTTGGAACTTCGCGGCGAAGTCCGCGCCCGTGATCTGGAATTCCTGGTCGCGCACGTCGATCGAAAAAACTTCGTCGCGACCGTCGATCAGGCTGACGCGACCCGCGCCAACGACGCGTCCGCTGATACGCAGACTCTGCGCCAGTGGCTCGTAGCCTGCGATCGGCTGCGTCAGGCGCGCGCCCGGCACGAGTTCGAGTGCGCCAGACTTTGGCGCCGTCGTGCGCAACGTTCCGCCGGCGATCCACCACGGCACCAGCAGCGCACGCGGATCTCCTGCGGGCAGTTCTGCGGATGCGGCGCTGCCGCCGTTGTCGAGCAGATCGACCAGCAACGTGCGCTCGCCAGTGCCCGCGCTCTGCGCGCCGGCCTGCGGCGCCGCGAATGCAATCGGAACGATCGCGATCACGACAAGGGCAGCACGCTGGAGAGCCTGGATCATCGTCGCTATCGTATTCCGCCGCCGATCGCGGTGAAGCGAGAACTAGAGATCCGCAAGCGACCATGAAAACCTACAAGATCGTCGAACTGATCGGAGACGGGATTTCCGCGGAACTCTCGGCTTCGGTCCACGCGCTGGCCAAGAGCCTGCCCTGCCGGCTTGAATTTTTGCCCCTCGACCTGTCCCAGCCCGCGCGCGAACGGCGTGGCGACGAGGTTTATGCCGAGGCGGAAGCCTTGATGCGCGAGCATCGCACCAGCCTCAAGTACCCGACCGCGACCACGGCCGAGTCGCCGAACAAGATCTTGCGCGACCGGCTCGATTTCGCGGTGATCCACCGGCCGGTGGTGACGATCCCGTCGATCGCGACCAATTTCACGAAGTCGATCGACATCGACATCGTGCGCATCGGCACCGGCGGCACCTACGAGGATTCGGGCCGGCGCCTCGGTCACGACGTGGCCGTCTCGCTGCGCGTGATCGAGCGCGTTCCTTCGACGCACGCCGCGCGCTTCGCGTTCGAACTCGCGCGTCAACGCAAGGGCTCGGTCGTCTCGGCGAGCAAGTACACGATCCAGCGCGAGACCGACGGGCTGTTCGAAGAGTGCTGCGCCAGCGTCGGCCGCGATTTCCCAGACGTCGCCCATCGCAAGGAACTTTTCGACTCGATGCTCGCCGGGATCATCATGTATCCAGGGCGCTATCAGTTCATCGTCACGCCCAACGAGTACGGTGACTTGCTCTCGGACTTGTGCTGCGGCCTGATCGGCTCGATCGCGCTGGGCGACAGCGCGTCCTACGCCTTCGATCTGGCCACGGGCCGTGTGCTCGCCGCCATGTTCGATCCGGCCGGCGGGACGGCGCCGGACCTCGCCGGCAAGAACAAGGCCAATCCGTTCGCGGCGCTGTTCGCGCTGGCGAGTCTGCTGCGTTTCGTAGGCGAACTCGAAGCCGCGAATCGCTTGCGCGGCGCGGTTTTGGCTTGCCTCGCCGTGGGCCAGAAGACGGCCGACATCGGCGGGACGTTGGGCACGCGCGAGTTCACGCAGGCGGTGATCGAGCGTTTCGAAGCCGGTTGACTCCTTGCGGGTCCGGCTCATTCGCACGCTCCGGGCAATTCTCCCGCGCGACCCGCGCGCATCGTCCGGGCTCGAGCCTGGGCGTACTCCCTTGAGCCGGGCAGGCGCCTGGCCTGGGCCGCGCCGCTGATCGGGGAGAAGAATTCAAAGATTCGAGGTCACGCTCGCGCCGCGGCCACGCTTCCAAGGCCTGCCCCCTTTTCCACCCGGCCAAGGCCCCCAATGCGCAACCAATCCCTCTTCGCGGCCCTCACCCTGATCCCAATGGTCCTGCTCTCCGTCGGCTGCAGCGGCTCCGGCTCAGGTGGATCGACGCCGCTTGGAATTCCGGCCACCGGTCAATTCTCCGACCCGCCGGTCAGCGGCCTCGCCTACGCGACAGCGACGACCTCGGGCGTGACCGACGCCGCCGGCACGTTCCAGTACTTGACGGGCGAGACGATCACGTTCTCCCTGGGCTCGGTGGTGCTCGGATCGGCGGTGCCCGCCGAGGCCGCGATGAACGCCTTTGACCTCGTACCTGGCGCCCAAGAGCCGCTGGAAGCCGCAAACATCAAGCGCCTGCGCGCCCAATGGGGCAACCGCGCTCCGGACGCGGACATGCTGCAGGTCTACGAGGCGATCAACATCCTGACCATCCTGCATTCGTTCGACGAGGACAAGGACGCGACGAACGGGATCCTGCTGCAGCCCGGACTGGCGAACCTGCTCGCCGGCGTGACGCTCGACTTCGCGCTGCCGCCGCACCAATTCCTGCAGCGCAACTATGCGCTCCGCGAGCGGCTCTACCGTGCATCCGAGCAGGGTTTCGTGGTCAGCGCACGCATCATCAAGCCGTTCCAGGCGTTTGACCGGCACATCGCGGCACTGGGGCTGCAGCCGGAAATCTGGATCGACACGCACCTCGACTACGACACCGGCAACAACGGCACGGTTGACAGCATTCAGTGGTGGACGATGGACGCGCGAGGGTTCCGCGTCGACGAAACCGCGGACACCAACGCGAATGGGGCGATCGACAGTTTCGAGGCTTTCACGTTCAACGACTTCGGCGATCTGCTGAGCACGCTGCGCGACAATGACGGCAATTCGACGATCGACCGCATCGGGTACTACGTGTTCGACATCCACGGCAAGTGCCTGCGCAGCGAGGTCGATTCCGATGGTGGCGGGATGATCGACCAGGTCACCTACTTCACGTACGACGCCGACGGCAACATGCGCAAGCGCGAGAACGACTGGAACGCGGACGGAGTCATGGACTCGGTCGAGGACACGACCTACGACGCCGCGGGCCGCAGGATCAAGGTCGAGTACGACTCCGACGCCAACGGGGCGGTCGATACGATCAACTCCTGGACGTACGACGCGCAGGGCAACGCGCTCACCTTCGAACAGGACGGCAACGGCGACGGGCTGCCCGAGGCGCGCACGACCACCCAGTACGACACGGCGGGCAATCCGACACAGGAGGATCGCGACCTCGACGCAAACGGGACCAGCGACAGTCGCACACTCCGCAGCTTCGACGCGGCCTCCAACCAGCTGAGCGAGCAGTTGGACTACACGGCGGATGGAACCGTCGACCTGATCATCCGCCGCACGTACGACGCGCAGCGCCGCGCGACTCGCTATGAACAGGACAACGGCGCCAACGGGTCGATCGACGACGTCGCGGTCTACCGCTACTTCGACAGCGCCTTCGGCCTGGAAGTGCTGCAGGAGCACGACTACGGCGACGATGGCACGGTGAACTACCGCATGCGCCAGAACTGGGGCGCCCAAGGTCGCCACATCGGCATCGACTTCGACACCAACGGCGACGGGCTCTACGACGCGTCGCAGACCATGGTGCAGACTCGGGCGACGCTGCTGGGCACGGCGCTCGGAGACTGAGGCGCGCGCGCCGGAAGCACGGTGTCGGGTGATTTCGTCCAGGATTGCGGGTGACGCAATGGCGGACGAAATCATCTGACACCTTATATTGATCGTCTTGGGGCCCCAATCGCGATCGACCGGTACAGCGTCTTCCGGCGTGCCGGGCCACATCTGGCGGGGCACGGGATTTCAGATCGCGGGACGCGTGTGGAGCGCGATCTGCACGCTCCTGATCTTGCGCCTGGCAGGGACGAGCCTCGATGCCGCGGCTTTCGGGCGCTTCACGTTCTACCTGGCCCTGTTCACATGGCTCGACACCTTCGTCGCGCTGGGCACGAGCGAAGTAGCCGTGCAACGCACGGCCAGCGAGCCGGATGCCGTGCCGTCCGTTCTGCGCGCGGCGCGTCGTATTCGCGTGTTGACGGGCGCGATCGGAGTTTTCGTCGTCGCCGCGCTGGTCTTCGGATTCGACGAGCCGGGCGCGGCCTGGATCGTGCTCGCGGCCTGTTATCCGATCACGCACGCGCTCGAACTGTCCACGTTGGTCTGGCGCAACAAGATCGCCTGGGGAAAACCCGTGGCGATCCGCGCGCTGGCGAGCGCCGCGAGCCTGGCCGCCGTCTACTGGCTGGCGCAGAGCGGTAGAACAGAGCCCGCGATGTTCCTGGTCGCCGTCGCGATCGGCAGCACGCTCGGAAACTGCCTGCTGCACTTCGCCGCGCGCGCGCAGTTGCCTGTGGCGCCGCCCGACATGCAGGCGGCGCAGGGGATCTTCATGGCCGCGCTGCCGCTGGGCTTGTCCTCGCTGTGCGCGCAGGCGTATTTCTACGTCGACAACGTCTTCGTGCGGACCATGCTCGGCGATGAAGCGCTCGGTCCCTACAACGTCGCCGTGCGCGCGATGAGCCTGTTGTTGATGCTCGCGCAGTACGCGACGCTGAGCGCGCTGCCCTGGCTGGCGCGCTGCTCCTCGGAAGGCCGCCTGGAGTCGGCGATCGCGCGCCTGGGGCCAGGACTCTTCGCCGCGGCGTGCCTGATGACCGGCGCGCTCTGGCCCTGGACGGATGTCGTGCTGGAACTTTTGGTTCCCGGCGCGGGTGTGGCCTCGCACAGCCTGCGCTGGCTCTTGCTCGCGGTGGTCGCGATCCACGTCGGGTCGGTCATGCTGACCGCTGTCGTGGCTTCGCGCGACAACCGTTCGAAGCTCGGGATCCAGTTCTCCGGACTCGCGGTCAACATCGGACTCAATTTCTGGGCCATCCCTAAATACGGGATCGAGGGCGCGGGCATGACGACCTTCATGACCGAGAGTTTCGTCGCCATCGGCGCCGCGTTCGTCCTGGCGCGCCGCGGAGTCATACCTTTCCGCGGCAAGTACGGACTTTTGTGGCTCGCGGGTCCGCTGTTGTTCCTGATGGCGGCGTGGATCTCGACAGAGTTGCGTCTACAGTGAGCAGCCATGGCCACTGAAGGAGTCGGGCGAACGAGCGAGCGCAAACTGCTTTGGGTCGCGGCACTTTTCGTGACGCTGTTGCCGCTGCTTTTCCATCTGCCCTATTTCTCGGGGGATCGGATCCTGTACACCGCGGACACCGCGCAGCTGCAATTTCCGCGCTACAAGATCCTCTGCGACACGCTGCAGCACGAAGGCCAGTTGCCGCTGTGGCAGTACTGGCTGTACACGGGCTCGCCGTTCCACGCCAATCCGGAGAACCCGACGCTCTATCCGCCGGTGCTGCTCTTCGCGAGCTTCTGCACGCCGGTCTGGACGATCAACCTGACGATCCTCACGCACCTCTCGCTCGCGGCGCTGGGGATGTTCTTCCTGGTGCGGCGATTGTGGCTGCGCGCGGATCCAAGTCCCGGTGCGAACGCAGTGGCAACCGCGGGAGCGATCGTCGGCGGTTGCCTTTTTTCGCTCTCCTTCTGGACACGCCAAGACCACCTGAACCTGGTCACGTACGGCGCGGCGCAAGCCTTGATTCCCTGGATCCTGCTCGCGGCGGACTCCCTGCTCGAAGGGCCGTCTCCGCGCAGAGCCGCGGGCGTCTTGGGGCTGCTTTTCGCCGCCCAGATCCTGACCGGCGGTCTGTACGTGATTCCCTATTCGGCGCTCTCGCTGGGGCTGTGGATGTTCTTCCTCGGCCTCTGCGGCGGACGCGAGCGCGCGAAGCGCACGTTGACCTGGGGCGTGCTCGCGATGCTGCTCGCAGCCTGGATCGCCGGAGGAAAACTCTTGCCCTATCGCGAGTGGGTGGAAGTCACGAATCGCGCGGACCATCTCGAGTACGCGGAGGCCCTGGGCCGGACGCTTGGCCTCAATCGCGGAAACTTCGAGTGGGCGACGCTCTGGACTCGCCTGTCGTGGTTCACCTTTTTTGGAATGAGCGTGGCCTTCGCGTTGCTTGCGCTGCCGCTATTGGGCAAGCCCGTCGTGCGCCTGGCCTTCGGATTGGTGATCTGGTTCTTCCTGATCGCGCTTGGGGGCCCGCTGCATCGTTTCATGTACGACTATGTGCCGACCTTCGATCAGATGCGCGATGCGATGCGCGGCTGGACGGGGGTCAACGCGTTTTTGCCCGTGCTCGGCGGCTTGGGAGTTTGCGGACTGCTCGCGCGATTCAAGGGCCTGCGCGAGCGGCCGGTGGCTCTCGTCGCAAGCGCTGCCGTGATCGCGGCGCTGCTCGCGCCCTGCCTGGCCTATTCCTTCCGCCATCAGGAAAGCTTCACGAATCCCGAGCATTTCTCGGCGCTTCCTGGTCTGTACACGAACTGGCCCGAAGTGGCGAAGGAATGCGGCAAGGACTGGCGCGCGATGCACGTCGATCGCGATTCGCCGCGCAATCGCAACGAGCAGTTCATCTCGACGCTGCTCGAAGTCGAGACACCCGCGGGTTATCTGGGCCATGTCTGGCCGCGCGCGCTCGAGCTGCATCTCTACGGCAAGGCGAGCGATCCGTTGAGCGACGAGCTGCGCTTCCGAAGACGATCGACGCTGTCCGTGCTTTGGATGGTGTCGACATCGTACGAGCCTGGAGCGCCCAAGCTGTCGGAAGTCATCAATCCGCAGTTCGTCGACGGGAACATGCGCATCAAGAATCCGATCGCGCGCGCGCGCGCGATCGAACCCTCGGTCGTGGCAGCGGTCTACGACGACGTGGACAGCGAAGTCGCCTATGCGCTTCTCGACGAGGGCACCTTCCCCTTGATGGAGGCCGCGACGATCCAGCTCGAACGCGAGCGCGAACTTTCGGGCGAAGAACTCGCCGGATTGGATGCGCTGATCCTGCGCGGAACGCCCTCGCCCCAAGCGGAGAAGGCCGCGGCGGCGATGCGCGCCCTCAACCGGCCCGTGATCACCGTCGGCATCCCGTTGTCGGATATCGATCGCGCCGAGGTCTTCAAAATCGGACACGACGTGCTGGCGATGGCCGCGCTCGAGCTCGAGCCGTCGATCGACAAGTTCGAGCGCCTGCGCTCGGACGCGACGGCGGTCACGCGCCTCGATGCAACGCGCGGCCGCTGGCTGGTGGTCAGCGAACCGTGGTCGATCTACAACGGTTGGACAGCTCAGCTCGCTTCGGGAGCAGCGCGCGCCATCGACGAGGCCGACGGCGTTTCCTCGGCGGTCTTCATGCCCGCGGGCGAAAGCACGCTGCGCGCGGACTACGCGCCAAAGTCTGCCCGAAACGGCCTGTGGCTTTTCGCGGCGGGCCTGCTCAGCGCCTTGCTCGTCTCGCTGTGGCCGGTGCGAGCGCAGCCGTCGTAACGG
>JANMRV010000504.1:0-2103 GCA_031388685.1 Planctomycetota bacterium | reverse complement strand
CAGCGGGTGCAAGTCCCGTCCAGGCAGTCACCGGAGACCCTGGTGGCAGGCCCCAGGCGCGCGGAGAGATCCACGTGTTCCGAGCGGGGCGTCAAGAGCTGTGGCAACAGCATGAGCTGTTCGCGCAGGAGCAAGCACGCGGGCGACAACATGAAGTGAAGCCTGCCGCCTCGACAGAGAAACAATGGGAGAGCCGAGCCGCGCATGTCACGGTGAAGGCCACGTCCGCAGGCGCGAGTGCCGGTCAGCAGAACGCAGCAGATCTTCCCGGGGTATGGGGCGTCGCACGTGTGCAAGGATCCACAAGGAACAGGAGAGATCCGTCTGCGCAGCCGTTGTCACGGCATGGCGCCTCGTATAAGCCGAAGGCGAAAGCGAGCGCCGCGCAGCGGAAGTCCGAGGGGGTCGAAGTACCGTTGATGGCCGCGACGAACAACGCGGCTGGAGGGAAGGGCCCCTGCGGTAGTCAGGCCGAAGGCGGAGGTAAGCGCGAGGGCATGACCGGCGAGAGCGGGTCCAAACACTCCGGAGAGGATTTTCCTTCCGACAAAGTGCGACAACTCCAAGAGCGGCCAGGGAAGTCGGCCAAGCGGAATCCGAAGCGCCGTTTCCATGCGCTGTACGACTGCCTCTTCAGGCCCGACATCCTGAAGGAAGCATGGAACCGAGTGCGTGCCAACCACGGAGCAGCGGGCGTCGATCGAGGGACGATCGCTGCCGTGGAAGAGCGCGGCGTAGAAATCCTCCTCGCAGAGATCCATGTCGCGCTCCGTGAAGGTGAGTACCGACCGCCAGCGGTGCTGCGGCGGTACATTCCCAAGGCGGACGGCAAGCTGCGTCCGCTGGGGATTCCGACGGTGAGAGATCGCGTGGTGCAGGCGGCAGCGAAGATCGTGCTCGAACCGATCTTCGAGGCTGATTTCCGTCCTTGCTCGCACAGCTTTCGGCCGGAACGCAGCACCACGATGGCTCCGGAGGCTTTGCGCAAGCAAGGCGCCGGCCATGGCGGGAACCAAGCGAGATGTCGGGCCCGAACATCATTTGCGTGCCCCTCGACACCAAGGCTCGTGACGTTTCCGTCGACGGCATTGCTGCCGTCGGCTTGCTAGTCGTTGAGCGCGATCGTGTGGCCGGAAACCGCGCTGAACTTGCCGGGGCCGCCGCAGCCGGCGAGGCCCGCTGCGAGACAGGTCGAGAGGGTGACGAGGGGCACTGCCGTCGTGCGCATGGGATGCGTTTTTTGCAGGGAGGATTCGAAGTCGAGACGCGGCTGAGTCTAGGCCCACGAAATGGCGGAGAGTAGTCCCGAGTTTCTCATCCCGCAGTCCGTCCAGTCGGAGGCAGTTCCTCTGGCCCGCAGCGCGGAAAAGGGCGCTCCCAGGTCGTGCAAAGTGCCACGAAAAGACGACGCCCATCACTCGGGCACGGTGTGGCGGTCGAGTCGTCGACAGCATGAAGGACTACTTGGCGCGCGTCTGACTCGATAGCGTAAAGTGAGCGCGACGGCGTGATTTTCGCTGAACGCGGGGCCATCGCTTTCCTCATGAGCCACATGCAAGTTCGTTCGCTGCGAATCGGCACAACGTTGCCGATTCTGACCGGATCGCAGCCCGGCGCCGCCGTACGGATACTGTTGGGTGCTGTCGTGTCGCTCGGCGCGGCGTGCTCGCAGCAAGACGCCGCGGCGTCAAGCCGGGCGGGCGCTCTGCGACTCCCGTTCCTGCCGACCGTCGCCAACCAGACTCCCGCGCCCAAGCCGGCACCCGCGGGCATGGTCTGGATTCCCGGTGGCGAGTTTTCCATGGGCAGCGACAGCGCGAGCGAATCGCTCTGCGGCCTGCCCGGCGTGACGCAGGACTCGCAACCGGTGCAGCGCGTCTACGTCGACGGTTTCTGGATGGACTCGACCGAGGTGACCAACGCACAGTTCGAGAAATTCGTCACGGCGACCGGCTACCGCACGATCGCGGAAATCGCGCCGACCCAGGAAGAATTCCCCACGGCGCCGCCGGAAAATCTGGTCGCAGGCTCGACTGTCTTCACGCCCACGCCCGGGGCGGTGAAGCTCGACGATTACTTCCAGTGGTGGCGCTACGAGCACGG
>JANMRV010000130.1:0-2791 GCA_031388685.1 Planctomycetota bacterium | reverse complement strand
CGGATCGCCGTCGCGACGGTGCGCGACAACGCTGTTCTCCGCGCGGATCAATTTTCCATCGAGGTCGATCAGGATCACGGCGTCGAACTCGAGGCCTTTGGCGCCGTGCACGCTCATGACGCGCACCTGACTGCTGGCCGGATCGGGCACGCGCTCCAGCGCCAGGCGCTCGGCGAAACGCGCGGGCCGCAGGCGTTCGGAGGGACGCAGCCTGCCCGCGAGACTGAGCAATTGCGCGAAGCGGCGCTGATCAAAAGGCCCATAGTGCTCGCGCACCGTGCCTTCGAGTGGCCCCAAGAATTCCGCCGGCCCCAGTGCCAGCCAACGTTTCCGCAGCGCAAGCGATGCCGCGTGGCGCTGTGCCTCGCTCGAGGGATACGCGATGCCCGCATGGCCGGCGAACGGCGAAGTGGCCAGGTGGAAAGCCAAGAACTCGTCGGCGGGGTGATCGGCGAATTCGAGCAAGGACAACGCGGCGTTGACCGCGCCGGAGTCGGTCAGCGGATTGCCGCCCTCGCCGCTGGCTTGGAGGCCGGCGCGCTTCAGCCTTTCGATCAGTTGCGGGACGAGTTTCTTGCTGCGCACCAGGAAGGCCAGCGACCACTCCGGATGGGCCGCGTGCAGTTCGAGGGCCGCCGCCACGCCGCGAGCGAGGCGTGCGTCCTCGCGCGGCTTCACCAGCTGCCTTTCCTCGGTCTTTGCGCAGCACCAGATGCGCAGACTGCCTTCGAGCTGCTTGTGGGCACGCTGCGATTCGAAGCCCGACTTGAAACGCACAGCCGCGGCGCGCGCCTCCAGTCCCTCGAGCGCGGTGTTCTCGTCGATCGACTCGAAGATCAAGTTGACGAAGTCGAGCACCTTCTGCGACGAGCGGTAGCTCTCGGCCAGCTGCTCCACGGGCAACCCAAGGAGTCCGGGCAACTCGGCCAGCAGCAGCGGGTTTCCGTCGCGCCAGGCGTAGATCGATTGCTTGACGTCGCCGACGCAAAAGAAACTCGCGTCGTCGCGTTCGAGCGTCGCGTTCACGTTTGCCTCCAGCGCGCGCCACTGCAGGCTCGAGGTGTCCTGGAATTCGTCGAGCAGCAAGTGGTCAGGCGCGTCGCTCGCGTTGCGCTCGGCCGCGTGAAGGACCAGCAGACGCGGCAGGGCGTCGAAGGAAAGACGCCGTTCCTGCAAGGTCGCCGCGTCGAGTTCCTCGAGGAAATCCGCGACCAGCACGCGCAGGGCGCCGTTCTGAGCGCGCAATTGCCGCGCGAGTTGATGGGCCGCGCGCCCGAGCAGGACACGCAGCGCCGCAGCGGCGTCCGCTGGAATCGCGCACGAGTCGAATTTCAGCGAACCATCGACCACGCGCTGCACAAGGGTCTCCGCGACGAAGGCCTGCCAGTTTCCACCGCGCGCAGCCTGAACTGTCGCCTGCAGTGCCGCTTGATGCTTCGCGCGCGGCTTCCCGGCCTTGGTCAACGGCACTTCAGAGCGTTCGAGCGCCTCCAAGGCGGACTCGAAGTCGCGCTGTTCGACATCGGGCAGTTGCGGCGGAAAGTCCCAAGCGTCGGGCGTGCAGTCGCGCGCGAATCTGCCGGCATGGCTGAGGCCTGACTGCAGACCGGCGTGTACACGCGACTCGGCCCCGCCGCGCTTGAGGTCGGAAATCAGCGTGCTCCACTCGAGTTCGTTGCGCGGCCGGTCCAAGGCGCGCGAAAGCGCTCGCCCGCACAACTGCCGCTCCATTTGCGGATCGGAAACTTCCCAATCCGTGGGCAAGCCGAAGTCCAAGGAAGATTGTTGCACGGATTCCTTGAACCACGCGTCGAGCGTCGAGATGCGCAGCCGGTCGATGTGGCGCAGCAGCCTGACGCACAGCTCGCTTGCATCCGCGCGGTCGAGGTCGATGCCGATGTGTCCTGCGAGTTTCGCGCACTCCTCGTCCGAGCCGGAGGCCACGCACAGCCTGCGGATCAGGCGTTGCAGGATCTCGCCCGCGGCCTTGCGCGTGAACGTCGAGGCCAGCACGCTCTCGAGGCGCACGTCGCCGGCGTACAACTGGAGCAGTCGATTGGTGAGCCGGAAGGTCTTTCCGGTACCGGCGCTGGCCAGCAACACGAGACTGTCCGCGCGGCTCATTCGCCCTGCTCCTCGGCCGCGGCCCCGTCGTCGGACTCGTCTTGCGGATCTTCGCCGATCGACAGCAACGAAAGGCCGCACAGTGCGCGCTGCACGCGATCCGCGGGTTTCGCGCGACCCGCGTCCGCGAATCTGCCCGCGAGCATCTCGCGCGCGATCCGGCGCGCTTCGTCCAGCAAGCCGTCGAGATCCTCCTGCGGGAATTCCGCGAGGTACACTGCGCACTTCTCGAGCGTGCGCGGAATCGCGAAGTAGCCCGTGACGATCTCGCCGCCAAGTTTTGCGCGGAGAAAGTGTCGATACAGCGGCAACTGCAGATCGACCCAGCGCTTCCTGCGGATATGCGCCGAGAGCGGATTGGAGCTGTCCTCGCCTGTCTTGTAATCGAGGATGCGCCATTGACGGGTCTTTGCGTGACGGTCGATGCGGTCGATGCGGCCCTTCACTTCGATGCGCTCCCCGTCGACTTCGAGGAAGGCGTCTTCGAGCACCCGTTCGACATGCTCGACGACCCAGCCGGCCTGGGCCTCGAGCGCCTGAACCTGCGCGAAGCGACTCAGCCTGCGCCGCAATTGCTGCAGTTGCAGACGAACGGCGGGCAGGGGCCGCTGACCGAAACGCTTCAGGGCCAGCGCTTTCAGCTCGGCGTGCAGGAAGCCCTCGATGG
>JANMRV010000487.1:0-6417 GCA_031388685.1 Planctomycetota bacterium | reverse complement strand
CGAAAAGCCGCGCTGATCGATCCACATGGAAGGACGGCGGCCCGCGCTGGTTGTCGGAGATCTATGCTCTGCTCGACCGCTCACACAGGAGCACTGCGATGAAGATCCGAACAGAAGTTCAGCGCACGATGAGGCGCCCCGGAGATTGGCGGAAGTCCGCCCTTGCGCTGATGTTGGCCGGCAGCACGATGGCGTGCGCAGGTTCGACGCGGCTCGACCCTGTACCCGCAGCACTGCGCGGGCAGTGGAGCGGCGACGGGAAGATCGCGGCGGTTTCCTGTCCGCAGGAACGCCTGGCGGTGTCGCTTTCGATCGCCGAGGACGGCCGCGTGCAGGGCCGGATTGGCGAGGCAAACTTGCGCAACGGATACCTCTCGCGCAATCGCGGCGCGGTGCTTCGCTGGCTCGACTTCAACACCGACTACATCGTCCGCGGCGAACTCGAGGGCGCAGTCGTGCCGCAGGAGCAGCACCCAGGCAAGCTGCTCTACCTGCCTTTCAACCTCGCCGCCAGTCCAGGCGGAGAGCTGCGGATCGACGGAGGTGTCACGACCGCCGTGGATACAGGCAGCGCTGGCAAGGTGATCCCCATGGCCGCGTCGGACCTGATTCTGCGTCGCGCGCCTGCGACGGGCGGGCGCTGATCGAAACGAGTCGAGCTCTGCTCCGCTGCGAAGCGCGAACTACCAGACTTCCGCGCGCTCCGCTTTCGGCCGCAGAACCTTGGCGCCCTCCTTGAAGCCAAAGGCCGTCTGGAACGTGTCAAGGTTCGACAGCGGCCCGAGCGCGCGGAAGTTGCCGGGCGAGTGGGGGTTGGTGTTGACCTGCAGCTTCAAGCGCGCCGGTGTGTAGTTGGTGCGCCAAGCGCGCGCCCAGGCAATGAAGAAGCGCTGCTGGGGTGTGAAGCCGTCGATTTTTTCCGCGCGCTGCTTCGCCTGCGTGTGCTGCAGCGCGTCGAAGGCAATGCAAAGCCCGCCGAGGTCCGCCAGGTTTTCGCCGAGCGTCAGCTTGCCGTTGACCTTCAAGTCGCCGATCGCCACGTAGTTCGAGAACTGGTCCTCGACAACCTTGATGCGCCGCTCGAACTCCTCGCGGTCCTTGGGCGTCCACCAGTTGGCCAGGTTTCCCTTCGCGTCGTACTGGCTGCCGCCGTCATCGAAACCGTGCGTCAATTCGTGCCCGATCACCGCGCCCATTGCGCCGTAATTGAGCGCGTCGTCGTAGCTCTCGCTGAAGAACGGCGGCTGCAGGATCCCGGCGGGGAACGTGATGTCGTTGTTGGTCGGGCTGTAGCTCGCGTTGACGAGATAGGCGGGCATGCCGAACTCGGCTTTGTCCACCGGCTTGCCGACCTTGGCCAGGTTGTATTGGATGTTGAATACGCGTGCGCGCGTGTGGTTGGCGGCGTAGGAATCGCGCTGGATCGCAAGACCCGACCAGTCGCGCCACTTATCGGGGTAGCCGATCTTGGTCTTGATCGCGTCCAGTTTGGCGAGCGCCTTGACGCGCGTTTCCTCGCTCATCCACGGAAGCTTTTCGAGCCGCGCGCGGAAGGCCGCAATCAGGTCGTCGACCATTCTCTGGCAACGCTGCTTGGCCGCCGGCGTGAAGGCTTGCGCGATGTACGCCTGACCTAGCACCTCGCTCATGGCGCCGCCGGTCGCGTCGAGCACGCGTTTCCAGCGCGGACGCTGCTCTGAGGCGCCGCCCAGCGTCTTGCCGAAGAAGTCGAAATGCTTGTCCTCGAACACGCGACTGAGGTACTCGGCGTTGCCGTTGACTAGATGCCAGCGCAGGTACATCTTCAAATCTTCGACCGGATGGCTGGCGATCAGTTCGTCGACACGCTTGAAGTAGTTCGGCGCGATGAGATTGACCGGTTGCGCGGGATCCAAGCCGCGCGCGCTCAGGTACACGGACCAGTCGAAATGGGGCGTCAAAGTCTGGGCTTCGGCGACGTCGAGCTTGTTCAGTCGGTTCTTAGGGTTGCGAAATTCGACTGCACCGAAGGATGCCTTGGCGAGTTCGGTCTCGAGCGTGAGCACGTTCCCAGCCTGCTGCAGCGCTGCCGCACCCTCCTCGCCCAGCAGCCCAAACATGCTGGCGATGTGCGCCTGATACTTCCTGCGCAGCTCGACCGACTCGGCGTTGTCGCGCAAGTAATAGTCTTTTTCGGGCAAGCCCATCCCGCCCTGTGAAACGTGCAGGATGTTCATGCTCGCATCCGTAAGATCCGCGCCGGCGCGTACGCCGAACAGACCTGACGAGCCGCTGCCGTGCAGGTCCGCGAGCAGCTTCGGCAAACCCGCGACATCGCCGAGCCCCTCGATCAGGGCGAGATCCGCGGCAAGCGGTCGCGCGCCCTCGAAATCGATCGAAGCCTCATCCATCCCGGTCGCGTAAAAATCGCCGAGCTTGCGATTCAAGTCATCGCCGGGATGCGTCGCCGCGGCTTCGAGCACCTGCTGCAAGATGAGTTCGTTCTTCTTCTTCAACTCGCTGAACACACCCCACAACGCTTCGTCCGACGGCACGGGATTGGCATCGAGCCAGCCACCGTTCACGTAGCGATAGAAATCGTTCGCCGGATCGACTTTGAGATCCATCTCGGAAAGCAGCAGGCCCGAGGACTTCGCAGCCGGCTTGACCGGCGCTTGATCCGCGGACTGGCAGGCGGCGAGGGCGCAGGTGACAGAGATGACCAGGAGGCGAGTGTGATTCATGGTTGAGGCTGCTGACGCGGCAAGGGAACGTGGACTGGGATCAGCGAGACGGCCCTTGATCGCCAAGGGCCGCAGAGTGTCGCACATGCGCGGACCCGGGCAACGGGCGTGATCGTGCTGCATAGAATTTGCGTGCGTGGGGCTCCCAGCGTTGTAGCCTTCGCTTCATGGCCTTTCCCCATGCTTTCTATCGCTGGCGTCCGCACCCCTGGCACGGACTCGAAGTCGGACCCAACCCGCCGGACATCGTGACCGCATACATCGAAATTACGCCGTTCGATGCAGTCAAGTACGAGGTCGACAAGGCTACGGGTTACATCCGCGTCGATCGGCCGCAGAGCGGCGCGGCGCAACCGCCGACTCTGTACGGTTTTATCCCGCGCACGCTGTGTGGCGATCGAGTGGCCAAGCTCTGCAGTGGCGCGGACAAGGGTGACGGCGATCCGCTCGACATCTGCGTGGTCAGCGAGCGGCCGATCACGCGCGCGGACATTATCCTGAATGCGCGCGTGCTCGGCGGGATCGGCATGATCGACCGCGGCGAAGCCGACGACAAGATCGTCGCGGTGCTGCAGAACGACCTGTTCTGGGGCAAGTGCGAGAACCTGTCCGAGCTACCGGAGAATCTGGTCTCGCGCCTGCGCCATTACTTCTCGACTTACAAGTTGAAGCCGGGCGAACCGATCAACGCCAGCGGCACCGTGATCTACGATCGCGATCAGGCGACCAAAGTGGTTCTCGCGTCGATCGAGGACTACAACCACGAATTCGGCGAGTAGCCCGATCCGCGACCGCTCAGGCGCGCAGTGCCGCGTGCGCCTTTTGCGCGCGCTCGAGCCGGCGGTTGACCTCGCTCCACTGGATGTTCGCGAAGAACGTGTCGATGTACTTGGCCGCGGCAGCGCCGTAATCCATCTGATAGGCGTGCTCGTACATATCCATCACGAGCAGCGGAACGCCAGCCGAATGCGCTTGCGTGTGATTGCCTGACCAGAACGTGTGCACGACTCCATCGGCGAAATCGAAGGCCAGGACGGCCCAACCGCTGCCGCCGCCCAGACTCGCGCCTGTGGCGCGGAACATTTCCTCCCAGCGCGCGAGCGAACCGTAGGCCGCCGTCAGTTGAGCTTCGATGGCGCCGCCGGCTTTGCCATCGCCGCCTAGGTTCGCGAAGTAGTGTTCGTGCAGGACTTTCGAGTTCTTGTACTGCAACTCGCTCTGCTTGAGGCCGCCCACCACGAAAGCCGGTGTTTCCGCCGTGACGCGCGCGAGTTCCGCTTCGACCTTGTTCAGGTTTTTGACCGCGCCCGCGTAGTTGTTGTCGTGGTGCGAGACGATCAACTTCTCCGAGATGCCTTTCAACGATTTGGGATCGAAGGGCAGGACGACGATTTCGTGTTTGCCCGCGAACGCAGGTGCGAGCGGGCCCTGCGGCACGCCGCTCGCTTGCTCTGCACTTGCATCGAGACCGCCTAGCATTGCTCCACCAAGACCGAGGACACCTAGTGACTCGCGACGTGTCAGGTTCATGGTTCTCGCTCCGCGCTGTGCGCTGTGCGCTTCGTCCGCCGATTCGTCGCAATGGAAATGCGCTGGCTGCCACACTAGCCCCGGATTCGTGCAACGGCAAGCAACCGACCCAAACAGCGCGGGCCGCGCCGTCAGTGAGACGGCGCGGCCCGCGCATTCGATTTCAAGCGTCGCTGACTAGTGTCCGCCGCCGCCGTTGCCGGATCTCTTCTCGTCCTTTTCCGGCAGGTCGCTGACCAGCGCGTCGGTCGTGAGCAGCAAGCTCGCCACCGAAGCCGCGTTCTGCAGCGCGTTGCGCGTGACCTTCACGGGATCGATGACACCGGCTTCGATCAGGTCTTCGTAGACGTCCGTGGCGGCGTTGTAGCCCCAGTTCTTGTTGCCGCTCTTCGCGCGCACGTTCTGCACGATGACCGCGCCGTCCTGGCCGGCATTGGCCGCGATCTGGCGCAGCGGAGACTCGAGGGCGCGGCGGATGATCATCGCGCCGACCTTCTCGTCACCCGTGAGCTTGAGCGCTTCGACGCAGGCGATCGCACCGAGCAGTGCAACGCCGCCACCGGCGACGATGCCTTCTTCGACGGCTGCGCGCGTGGCGTGCAGCGCGTCCTCGACGCGTGCCTTCTTCTCTTTCATCTCGGCTTCGGTCGCGGCGCCGACGTTGATCTGCGCAACGCCTCCCGAGAGCTTGGCCAGACGTTCTTGGAGCTTCTCCTTGTCGTAGTCACTCTTCGTGACGTCGATTTCGGAACGGATCTGGGCGATGCGGCCCGCGATCGCGTCCTTGGCCCCGGCACCCTCGACGATCGTGGTGGTTTCCTTGGCGACGACGACCTTGCGGGCCGTGCCAAGATCCTTGAGCGTCACGTTCTCGAGCGTCTTGCCCGTCGCCTCGAAGATCGGCGTCGCGTTCGTGAGAACGGCGATGTCTTCGAGCATCGACTTGCGGCGATCGCCGAAGCCCGGCGCCTTGACGGCGACGACCTGGAACGAACCGCGCAGGCGGTTGACGACGAGCGTCGCGAGGGCTTCACCTTCGACGTCCTCGGCGATGATCAAGAGCGCACGGCCGGACTGCGCGACTTGCTCGAGCAGCGGGATCATGTCCTTGATCGTCGAGATCTTCTTCTCGCAGATCAGGATGTAGGGCTTCTCGTACGTGGCATCCATCGTCTTCGCACTCGTGATGAAGTGCGGCGAGAGGTAGCCCTTGTCGAACTGCATGCCCTCGACCCAGTCGACCTCGGTCTTGAGGCTCTTGCCTTCTTCGACCGTGATCACGCCGTCCTTGCCGACCTGATCCATCGCCTTGGCGATCATCTGGCCGATTTCCATGTCGTTGTTGGCCGCGACGGAAGCGACTTGCGCCACTTCCTTTTGGCCCTTGACCGCCGTCGCCCGCTTCTTGAGATCTTCGACGACCGCGGCAACGGCCTTGTCGATGCCGCGCTTGAGCGCGACCGGGTTGGCGCCGGCGGTGACGTTCTTGAGGCCTTCCTCGAAGATGGCTTCGGCGAGCACCGTGGCGGTCGTCGTGCCGTCACCGGCGTTGTCGGAAGTGCGCGAGGCGACTTCCTTGACGAGCTGCGCGCCCATGTTTTCGTACGGGTGCTCGAGCTCGATTTCCTTGGACACCGTGACGCCGTCTTTCGTGACGGTCGGCGAGCCGAAGGACTTTTGGATGATCACGTTGCGGCCGCGGGGCCCGAGGGTGACTTTGACGGCGCGGGCCAGGCGGCGCACTCCATTACGGATGTGCTCGCGTGCCTCGGCGTCGTAGCTGATCTGCTTGGCGGACATGTTTTCCTTCTATGGGTTCGTGGTCGTGGGAGCAGGATCAGGCTTCGATCACGCCGAGAATGTCCTTCTCGTCCATGATCAGGTATTCCGCGCCGCCGAACTTGACTTCGGTGCCGCCGTAGGAGGTGAACAGGACGCGATCGCCGATCTTCACGGAGAAGGTGGAGCGTTCGCCGTTGTCGAGCGTGCGGCCGTCGCCCACGGCGATGACCTTGCCTTCACGGGGCTTTTCCTTGGCGCTGTCGGGCAGCAGGATGCCGCCGGCGGTCTTCGATTCGGCTTCGACGCGCGAAACGAGCACGCGGTCGCCGAGGGGACGGATCGAGTTCTTGGAGGCGGTCTTGGTCTTCGTGGACATGTTCGG
>JANMRV010000477.1:0-2738 GCA_031388685.1 Planctomycetota bacterium | reverse complement strand
AACGGCGAGTCGGGGTCTTTTTTGTCACGCCGCGCTTGTGCGCGGATTTCGCCACCGGCTTCGCAGCGTTCCTGACCAGCACTTTCAGCGCGGCGCCGGCCACCTTCGGCGTGCTCGGCGTGAGGACCGCAGGGATTCTGCGCGGCAACTTCGATTGCCGTGCGGCAGCGTACCTGCGAGCCTTGGGGATGTAGTTCGCGGCGTCGGGCGTCTTGCCGTCGGTCAGACCGTGCTCGACGCTCACAGGGCCGATGCGCCGGGCAGCTGAGATCGCCTGCCGCTCGAGCGCGTCGCTGCGCATGCCGATACCGATCAACGCCGAGTTCATCGCGTAGCGCGTGCGATTCGGAGCGCTGTGAATTTCGCGCTCGATGCGCAGCAAGAGTCTCGGCAGGTCCGCAACCGGCCGCGTCTGCTCCGCGCTCACTCCGCCGTCGCCGACGACCTGCACGTACATCGCGGTCCAGCCGGCCGTGGACACCCACTCTTCCTGCGAGCTGATCCACTGGTCGACCGTCGCGCGAGAATTCGGCACCTGCGCCGCCAGACGGGCCAGCGCTTCGCTGACCACGTAGTTGTCCAGCACGCGCGACCAGAGGTCGAGATCCCTTGCCGTAAGCAGCGCAGGATCGGCGATCATCGTCGCCAGCAGGCGCGCCTCATGGATTCCGGAGTTCCACAGCGCGCAGGCGACATCGTGGTTGCGGCCGAGTTCTTCGGCGAGATCCCGCAGAACGTCCTGTCCGACACCGAACATCGCGCCGCGCACGCCGTGACGGCCGTAGGCTTTCCTGGTCTGCTCCGAACCGTTCGCTTCGAGGACCTTCAGCGCAGTTCGGACATCCATAAGTACATTGGAGACGGTTTCGGCTGTACTGGCAAGTGCCGGGCCCGTGTCTTATGGATACGCTCCCCCGCCGTATGCACCAAAGGCCACTCTTGAGTCGAAGCATCACGTTGATTCTTGCGCCGTTGCTGGCCGCACTGTGCTGGTTCGCGCCAGCGCAGGAGCCCGCCGAGCCCGGTTTCGACCACGAACACAGCCAATGGACGGGCGTGCTCGCATCGATCGTTCACGAGGATCGTGTCGACTACGAAGTGCTCGCGCGCGATCACGGAACGCTCGACATGTACCTCGCGAAGTTGTCGACGGTGGACGAGCGCGACTTCGCACAGTGGACGAAGGCGCAACGCTGCGCGTTCTGGATCAACGCCTACAACGCTTTCACACTGCAAGCCGTGCTGCTGAACTACCCGCTCGTGGACATCGACTCGCTGCGCGATGTCGGCGGAAAGGCGAGTGGCAAAGTCTGGAAGCGAAAGTCGCTGCACGTCGGCCATCTGATCGCCGAAAACTCGAGCGCGGACATTTCGCTCGACGACGTGCTCGAACTCGTCTTGCGCCCACAGTTCAAGGATGCGCGAGTGCACGCGGCGCTGTGCACGAGTTGCCTGGGCAGTCCAGCGCTGCGGCGTTCGGCCTTCACGGGAACGGCAGTGGACAAGGAACTCGATCTCGCCGCGCGCGCCTGGCTCGCCGATTCGCAGCGCACGAAGTTCGATCGCGAACACCGGCGCGTGGAAGCAGCCAGCCTCTTCGACACGTACCGCGAGGACTTCGTGCGCGAGCGCGGCAGCGTCGAAGCTTGGATCGTGCGCTATGCGCCGCTCGATCAACGCGCCTGGCTCGAAGAGCCGGCGGGCTTCGAGTGCCGTTCGATCGCGTTCGACTGGAAGCTGAACGACCTCGAGCGCGGCGAGGCCAAGTGACTTCGAACGCGCCGGTTTTTCAGACTCCGCTGCGGAATCCGTAGAACGCCGCGTTGGAAAGCGCCGGCGCGAGATCGCGCGGAATCTGCAGCGTGCGGATCGCCCACAGATCGCGGAACACGCGGTACTTGAGCGCGGTCGTATCGAGGTACTCCACTCCCGCGCTACCGCCGGTTCCCGTGCGCCGGCCGATGATGCGCTCGACCATGCGCGCGTGGCGCTGGCGGAAGACGACGAAGAGTTGCTCCACTTCGACCAGCCGCTCGAGCAGCGCGCGTGGCCAGGCGAGCAGCGCCAATTCGCGATACGTTTCGATGAAAATCATCGCGCAGCGCACGCGCTTGAGCCGTGCGCCGCCTTCCTGGGCGCTCGGACAAAGGAACGCGCGCACGGATTCCTTCTCGGCCGAATAGCGCTGCCTCAGTCGATCTTTGTCAGTCCCGCTTGCGGCGATTTCCAGCGCGCGCGCCGCGCTGCGGTCGACTCCGCGGCCGTGGGCCGCAAGAAAATCGTCGGCGAATCGGTCGAGGTGCAAGCCAGCCTGCTTGTCGTTCGGTCCGACACCGTCGATCGGCGTGCGATACAACCAAGCCTCGATCGCGTCCTTCAGCGTCGGCTTGTCCGCCAAGGCGGCCACGACTCGTGCATGCGCGGGCGATGGCGAACCGTCGGCGGCTTTCAGCGCTTCCATGTAGCCGCCCTCGAACCCGAAGCCGATGCGATCCGCCTCGTCCAACCCGAACAGGATTTCGACCTGGCGCAACTGGGCGCTCTGGAAGCCGCTCGCTCCCATCAGCTTGTCGCGAAAAGCAAGGTACTCGCGCGTGTTCAAAGTCTCCATCACCTCCCAGTGCTGGGTGCTGACCTTGAACAGGCTGGAGATGCGTTCGAGCGAATGCACCGCGCCCGACAACTGCTGTTCTTCGACAACGCTTGCCTGAAACAGGTCCCGGGTTGAGCGCAGTTCG
>JANMRV010000432.1:0-2486 GCA_031388685.1 Planctomycetota bacterium | reverse complement strand
AAACAACCACCCCACAAACAACAGCACACTACACGCGCAGCAAGCACATACTCATGTCCGCGCACAGGAGGCGCCGAGCGACGCTACTGCTCAACTAGAACTTGCCTCTGTTCTGACTTCCTTGGGGCGGTGGGCCGAAGCTGGGCATGCTCTGGATCGTGCGGATGCTTTAAGCCCTGGCTGGGCTCAAGTCCAATTCTTCCGGGCTTCCCTGTTCATGTCCCAAGGCCGCTATCAGGAAGCAATATACCAAATAGGAATTGCACTTAGCAAAGGACTAGGGCACCCACAAATACATGAAGCGCATGGTATTGTCCTGATCGCGCTGGGCCGAAATGCCGATGCACTAGGTCCATTGCGCCGAGCCTGGGAGCTAGGACAGGGGAATCCAGAGCTTTTTGCACGCCTTTCAAGCACCCTTCGAAGCTGCGATGAATTCGAGAGCTTATTGTCTCTTACGCAAGTGGAGCTGGACCAGGCGCTGACTCGGGGTGATCGCAAGCGAGGATGTCAGTTGGTACGAACATTGACGGGTCAACGCACAGCCCTAGTGCCTGCGGAAATAGCGTTGTGCGCTGGAATACTTGCCAGCGATCCTAGTAGTGTCGTGGCGCGATTGCTATGTCTCGCTGGTAAGTTCTTTGGCATTGTTTCAACGGCGAGGACTGGGCAGGAGAGTTTATATGAGGACGTTTGTCATTTTCAATGGCTCATCCACCATTGTCCTGATCTTCCAGGTCTAGGACCTGCGATGTTCCTTAGCAGGCGAAAGGGTTCTATGATTTCTGGCAAGCTGATTGCGCTGTGGGAGAAAGAGCTCCCAAGGCGAAACAATTCAGTTTACGTACTCGAGAATGCAGCTGAATTCTTCCACATAGATGGTCAATTCGATCGCTCGAGCATTCTATGGGAGCGATTGGGGCAAATGCAGCCTTGGGAGCCGCGATGGCTGGATCGCGCTGCTGCTGAGCTGCTCATGAAGCTGCCGCATGACCAAGCCGGATCTCGGCTTGATCTTTTACATGGTGCGTGGAAGCTACTCAAGCGGGCCGAGGAGCTCGCGGAGAGCATTGGCACTAGCTCTCCAGAGCGCTGGCTCGCACTTGGCTATGTATGCCATAAATTTTCGAAATTTGACGAGGCCAAAAGGTGGACATTCAAAATGCTTGAATCCCAGCCAATGCAGAACTCGCAGCGAGACAGGCAATGGCGGCATGCTGCCTATACCGTACTCGGATTGGTCGCATTGGCCAAAGGAGAACGTGAAGATGCGCGTCAGCAGCTAATGAAATCGCTGCAACTGTTGGAGCGGCAAGAAGTCGGAGTTGTTATGGCGGAGTGGGAGCTAGCGGGAGAGCTCACGTCATCGGGAATGGGCGCAAACGTAATCGGGTACATTTCGCGATTGTCAGACGCAGGAGAACCCCGCGCCAAGCATTACTGTAATCGCTGGCTCACCCAAGTTGAATCCGGGCGAAGGCCAGAGGAGTGGTGGCCGATTGCGATACTGTTTAGCAGCCTTGGCATATACGCTTCAACGGAATAGGATGCGAATCGTTCTCAAGCCTAGCCTGACTTGAAAGGTTTTGGGGGGACAAATCGGCTGTCCGTCCCGAAAACCCTGTCCGCAGCTCCGACGCGGCCATTCCCCGGGAGAGCCGCGGCGTCTGTGCCGATCTTGCTCGCGAATTCGGCCGACTCCAGGTGGAAGCGAACTTCGCTCCTCGTTGATCCGAACCTCATGCGGCCCGTAGAGGTTCATCCATTCAGGGCTGAACCCACGAACGTCCTCGGACTCCTCGCAAGAAGCCAGCTCGCCTCGACAGCTCCTCACTCAGCAGGCGGCGATCACGCAATCCGGCGATGGGTGTGATGCAGCCCGCCGAGATGCTCGAACGAAATCACGCGGCCATTCCTAGGTTCGAGACTCACGCGGTCACCAGCCCCGGCGCTCCTTCCTACTCCACGATCGCCGCGTTCATCGCCGTTTGCATTGCCGCGAGGTTCGAGTCGAGTCGACTCTTGGCCTGCGCGACATCGGGATTCGAGCGTGCCGCAGAAAGCACAGCCGCGTGCTCAGGAGCAGTCTCGCCACCGTAGCGCGGCGCGATCTTTTCGTTCGACAGGGCATCACGAAGCGCGACCCACTGCACTTCGCTGCGATCGACGAGCAGAAATTCCATCGGAAGCTCCCAGCTCTTGTTCGCCCGAATGCTCGCGAGTTGGGCGCGTTGCCCCTGCGAGAGAAGCGCTTCGGCCGGCGCGCGTGCAGCAGTCAACGCCGCATCGCGGGTGCTCTTCGCCGTCGCCATCGCGGCCATCTGCGCCTGGTACGCGGTCACGTCTTCTTGCGATCCCTTGCCGCTTTCAATCCTGCGGCGCAGTGCATCGGACGACACGCGGGCTGCCGAATACGCAGCGTCCGCTGCATCGAAGGCGGCGCTCTGATTTGCGTACGCACCGCGAAATGCAGCGACAAACGCGGC
>JANMRV010000422.1:0-2259 GCA_031388685.1 Planctomycetota bacterium | reverse complement strand
GGCCACGGCCTTCGCGCGCCTCACCAACCCGAGTGCGCTGGCGCCCGCGCGGCGCGCGCACGCCGAGCGCATGACGCGCGGGGCCGGGGAGCATCCCGTGCTGATCGGGGGCAGCACGAAGCGCATCGACACGGACATCCTGCGCGCCTCGCGCGGGCGCCTGTTCGCCAAGATCGGGGCCGAGGCCGTGCACGCCATCGGCGTGGTGGGGGGCGGGCGCGGCCTCGCGCTGAAGATCGACGACGGCGGCGCGCGCGGCCTGAATGCGCTCGTGATGGCCCTGCTCGAGCGGCTCGAACTGGCAGGCGCAGAAGAGCTCGAGCGGCTCGCGGCGTGGCGCGAGACCAAGCTCGAGAACCTCGCCGGCCTGGAGGTCGGGCGCATCGAGGCCGTGATCGCCGAGGGCGGTGCGCGCGTGAGGACGGCGCTCCCGTGAGGAAGGTGTTCCCGTGAGGAGAGGGAGCCCGTGACGGATTCTCGGCCGAACCCGCCGCCGCGGCTTCCTCGCGAGGCACACAAGGGCGACGCCGGGCGCGTCTTGTGCCTGGCGGGCAGCGCCGCGATGCCCGGGGCCGCGATCCTGTGCGCGCGCGCGGCCCAGCGCGCCGGCGCCGGCCTGGTCGCGGTGGGGTGCCTGGACGCAGTCTTGCTTGGCGTGCTGCCGGTCGCGGCGCCGGAGGCCGTGCTGGTCGATCTGAGCGGGCGCTTCGAGCTCGGCGGACGGGTGCACGCGGGCGCGGCCGAAGCGCTGCTCGCGCGCGCGCCGCACGCCGTGCTGCTCGGACCGGGGCTCGGCGACGACGCGCGTACGCGCGCGCTGCTGGCGCTGGTGCTGGCGGCGGTCGAGGTGCCGCTCGTGCTCGACGCGGACGCGCTGAATGCGCTCGACGGCGAGCCGGAACGCCTGCGCGCCGGGCGAATACCGCTGGTGCTCACGCCCCATCCGGGCGAGGCCGAACGCCTGCTCGCGCGCACGATCCCCCGCGACGCCGAGGGCCGCACGCGCGCCGCGCGCGAGCTCAGTGAACGTTCGGGCGCGATCGTGTGCCTGAAGGGACACGGAACGGTCGTGGCCGAGCCGGGCGGCGGGACGTGGGTGAACGCGACCGGCAACCCGGGCATGGCGACGGCGGGGGCCGGCGACGTGCTCGCGGGGATCCTGGTGGCATATCTCGCGCTGGTCGGGAGTTCTCCCGGCCACGACTGGACCCCGCTTGCCGCCGCGCGCGCCGCCGTGTACGTGCACGGGCTCGCCGGCGATCTCGCCGCGGAGGCGATCGGAGCACGTGGCCTGATCGCCTCCGACCTGATCGATTTTCTGCCGACGGCTCAGCGCAAGCACGCGTCCGGCGCCGCGGCGCAGTCTTCCTGAACGAAGCGCGTTTCGAAGCCGCTCGACCGTCGCAACCCACCGCGCGCGAAGGCAAACTAAGCCCATGGCCGTCACAAAAGTTCCGATGCCCAAGGACGCCGCCCCGACGCTCGATGACGGGATCGGCTTCGTCGCGCTCGTCGATCGCATGCAGCAGGACACGGCGCTCAAGGTCGTCAACGCCGCGCGCATCAGCTACGAGAAACAAAAGACCGGCTACGACGCCAACGACGCGAAGCTGGCGAGTTTTCTGTGGGCCAATGGGCACACTTCGCCCTACCGCCATTCCTTCTACACGTTCCATTGGAAGGCGCATTTGTTCGTCTTCCGCCAGGCGTTCAAGTACCAGGTCGGCTCAGGCTGGCGCACCTACGAAGTCGAAGGCGAGACGGTCGACCTCGAAGTGTTCGAGATCATGTTCGACACCGACAAGGGCTGCTCGTGGAACGAGATCTCCGGTCGCTACGTGCAGTGGGCCGAGGAGGTCTACGTGCCCACGCGCATGCGCGCCAATCCTCCGCACGGGAACAAGCAAGCTTCGGTCGAACTGGGCGACGAATTCGATCATGCGCGCGAGCGCGAGTTGATGCTCCAAGAGTGCGCGCGCGCCTTCGAGTTGTATCGCGAGCGCATCGGGCGCGGCGTGGCCAAGGAAATTGCGCGCATGCTCTTGCCGCAGAACATCTATACGCAGGCCTATTGGACCGTGTCGCTGCAGGGCGTGATGCACTTCCTCGAACAGCGCCTGAAGCAAGACGCGCAGTACGAGATCCGCCGCTACGCGCAGGCCGTCCACGGCCTCGTGCGCGAAGACCTCGAGCGCGTCGGCATGCATCTCGACGGTGCCCGGTAATCCACCGGCGTTTATTACCCGCGCGATACCGGCG
>JANMRV010000274.1:0-1719 GCA_031388685.1 Planctomycetota bacterium | reverse complement strand
AGCAGCACGAGCCGGACTAACGACATCGCCCTTCTGCACACCGAAGAAATCGCCGCGCATCAGATGCAGGTAGGCAATACCACGCTGGTCGAGCTGGGCCGCCACATAACTCGTCAGCGCCACCGGATCGCTGTCCTTCATGTCGTTGTAGCTGTTGAGCGGCGAAAGACGCACGCCGACGCGGTCGGCAGCCCAGACGCCGACGGCTGCGTCGACAACCTCGAGCAGCAACTTGGCGCGATTGGGAAGCGATCCGCCGTAGGGGCCGGAGCGACGGTTGCTGCCATCGCGCAGGAATTCGTCGAGCAGGTAGCCGTTCGCACCGTGGATCTCGACAGCGTCGAATCCGGCGGCCTTGGCGTTGATGGCGGCCGCGCGGAAGCCGGCGACGATCCCGGGGATCTCGTCGTCGCGCAGTTCACGCGGCACGACATAGGGCTTCTTCCCCTCGGGCGTATGGACTTCATCGCCCGTGATCGCCAGGGCACTGGGCGCGACCGGTTGGGCACCCTGGTTGAAATAAGGATGGCAGGCACGTCCGCCGTGCCAAAGCTGCAGGATCATCCTTCCGCCTTTGGCGTGCACGGCATCGGTGACCTTCCTCCAGGCCGCGACCTGCGCGGCGGAATAGATGCCGGGTTCACGGCCGCCGAACGAGGAGTTGCCCTCCATCACCATGGTCGCCTCGGCGATGATCACGCCGGCGCTCGCGCGCTGGGCGTAGTACTCGACCATCAGTGCGGTCGGCACGTGAGCCGCATCCGCTCGGCAGCGAGTGAGCGGGGCCATGACAATGCGGTTGGGCAGATTCAGAGCGCCGAGGGTCAGCGGTGTGAAGAGGGCAGCGTGGGCGGTGGTCATGTGAGGCGTGGACATCTGCGGGTGAAAAACTGCGAGCGAAGCCCACAGGCTAAACAAAGTTGAGTCTGACCCAGTACTCCAGCCCGGGAACTGGCGACTGCCCGCGGGTACGCTCATGCGCATGATCACAATCCTCGGCACAGGTCTCCTGGGCTCCGGCTTCGCCCGTGCGCTTCGCAAGCAGGGCGCGGACCTCCGCGTCTGGAATCGCTCTCCCGGCAAGGCGCTCGCCTTGGCGCCGATCGGCGCGACGCCGCTCGCCGACGCCGCGCAAGCCGTGCGAGGCGCCGAGCGCACGCACATCGTGGTCTCCGACGATGCAGCGGTGGACGCCGTGCTCGACGCCGCGGCGCCCGGCTTTGCATCAGGAGCGCTCGTACTCGACCATTCGACCACCTCCACGGCTGGTGCCTGCGAGCGCACGGCGCGCTGGCGCGAACGCGGTGTGATCTACCAGCATGTGCCGGTCTTCATGGGGCCTCAGAATGCCGCGGACTCCACCGGCGTCATGCTGATCTCAGGCGATCGCGACGTGGTCGCGCGCGTCTCGCCGCTGCTCGCGCCGCTGACCGGCAAGCTCGTGGACCTCGGCCCGCGCGTCGATGCGGCCGCCGCGTACAAGCTGCTCGGAAATCTGTTCCTGCTGGCGCTGACCGCGGGCTTCGCCGACGTGCTCGCGCTCGCGCAGGCCATGAACATCTCGCCGGCTGAAGTCGCCAGCTTGTTCGATCATTTCAATCCGGGCGCAGCCGACGAAGTCACGGCTAGCCACGCCCGGGTAACGCTGCTCGAAATCGTAGGCTCCAGAACCCAGCGGCTCGGCTTGCGCGCGCGCATCGGCGTTGGCGTTCGCGAGCT
>JANMRV010000270.1:0-6562 GCA_031388685.1 Planctomycetota bacterium | reverse complement strand
CAACCCGTTCATCTACTTCCGCTTCTGATGGACGCGAACCGCTCATCGACACTGACGCACGTCTTGCGCTGGTTCTTCGAATCGCTCAGCGTGCTTGGATTTCTGCTGGTGATCGCCGCGCCCACGCTCGACAAGTGGGTGCGTCCGGACGACAGCGTGCGCAGCCCGGAAAAACCTGAGCAGCGCATGCCCGCAGCCTGTCCCGCGCTTCCGCGAACACTGCAGGCAGTCGCCGACTATCCGGCTGCCTACGAGGCTTACTTCAAAGATAGTCTCGGCCTGCGCGACAAGCTCCTGCGCTGGAACAGCATCGTCAAGTACCTTGGATTTGGCGTGTCGCCGAGTGCGGACGTGTACGTCGGCCGCGAGGGCTGGCTGTTCTACGACGGTGAACACTCCAAGGAGAATCATCGCGGTGCGTACCCGTTCTCGTCGCGCGAACTCGAGCAATGGAGTGACGTGCTCGAACGCAAACGCGCGCGACTGGAAGCGCTCGGCGTGCAGTATCTCTACGTGGTCGCGCCGGACAAGGAGAGCGCGTATCCGGAACTTCTGCCGGACTACATGCACCCGATTGGCCCTACGCGGCTGGAGCAGTGGCTCGAGTATTTGAAGCTGCACGCGCCCAAAGTCGAGATCCTCGATCTGCGCGCTGCCCTGGAAGCAGCCAAGCTCGCGGACAAGCCCAACGAGTGGGTCTACACGAGCCTTGGGACGCATTGGTCCGGCCGCGGATCTCAGGCAGCGCTGCGCGCAATGCTCGAACGCATGAATGGCTTGGTCGACGGCTTCGTGCCGGCGGAAGTCGATGCCTTCAAGCGGGTGGATTCTTCCCGCAACGGCGACTCGTGGGCCATGCGGATGTACATCAGCGACCTCGTGCCCACGCCCTCGCACAGTTTTGTGCCCAGGGAGACACACCGCAAGAATCGCTTCGAAGGAAACTTTCGTTTCGGCCGCCTGTGCAAGAGCGAGATCGAAGGTTCCTTGCGACCGCGCCTGATCTTGATGCACGATTCGTTCGGCCCGCACATCGAACAGGGTCTCGCCGAGCAGTGCTCCTATCTCGAATGCCGCTGGGATACTTTCATCCAAGTTTCGGACATCGCGGAATCCGGCCCCGCGATCCTGGTGGACATGTTCGTGGAAAGGGCGTTGAACCATCTCGATCCGCAGAAGCTGATACCGAATGAGGAAAACCCGTGGCAGGCTCGCTTCGAGGCTTCCACGAACGTCTTGCTTGCGATCGACACAAGCGCCCCGAACTGGGGGCTCACGGGCATCGGCTCGACAGTTTTTGGCCCTGCCGCCCTGACCCCGCGGCCGCGCCTTCCCGTTCGACTCTTCGATCCCAAGGACATGCTCGGCCTCGGAATCCTCGCGCCGCTCCCAGACGAAATCCCCGTGCTGCATCTGTGGATCGAGAGTCCCGCCAACACGGAATTGGCGCTTTCCTACAAGCCTGACGGCCAGACGGAATTTGCCCGCCCGTATAGGCACCGGCTGAAACCTGGTTCCAACGAGATCTTCCAGGCGCTTGCGCAGCCAGGCACCGCCGGCGAACTGGTCCTGCGCCCTGGGATCGCAGCGGGCACTTACCTGCTACGCGACTTCGAGATCCGCTCGGTGCCGCGGCCGTGAGCGCCTGCCAGGTTGAAGGGAGCCGTCGCTTGCAAGGAACGGGCCGGACGGCGACATACGCTTGGCAAGGCACTCGGCGATGTCACAGGCCCCACTTCAAGCACAGCAGCTCGCGCAGACACGGCGCACCATGCTGACGCCCGAGGATTTCGCGCGGGAGTTCCAGGCCCATCGCGCGGTGCTCTTGACCCTTGCCTCCGCGATCCTGGGGCGGCGAGGCGAAGGCGAGGCCGAGGACGCGCTCCAGGACGCCTGCGCTGTGGCCCTCGGCAAACTGGACGCTTTCGAACCGGGGACTCATTTCGCCGCCTGGATGGGACAGATCGTGCGCTACGTCGCCTTGAATGCCCTGCGCCGCCGTTGTGGGCGTGAATCCCATGCGCCCGAGAGCATGGACGAACGCGGCAGCGCTGCGATCGGCAGCGACGAACCCGCCGATCCGCGCAGCCTTTTCGAACTCTCGCGCGACCAGGACCACTTCGACGACGAAGTGGTCGCCGCGCTTTCCGAACTATCACCCACCGCGCGTGCCTGCCTCTTGCTGCGCGCGGTGCAGGATCTCGACTACAGCGAATTGAGCGTGCTGCTTGGAATCCCCGAGGGCACGGCAATGAGTCACGTGCACCGCGCTCGCACGGCGTTGCGCGCGGCGCTATTGACGCGGCAAACCCGCAAGGACCGAAAATGACCGACCAACGAACGACACCTCCGGAGGGGCCGACCGGCGGCCCCGCGGACTCTTCAAATTACGACCTGTGGTTCGACGGCCTGCTCGACGATACCGCGTCCCGACGCGAACGCGCGAGCATCGCGGCCAATCCTGCGCAACGCGCGCGTTTCGAAGCCGACCGTGCGATCGAGTCGAGCTTGCGTCGCAGCTTCGGTGCCAAGGCACCCGTGCGCCCGCTGCTCGTGGGACCCGCGCTTTCCGCGCCGCCAGTTCGAAGGAATGCAACCTGGCCGCGCTATGCGGCCGCAGCCGGGCTTTTCGTGCTCGCAGGCGCGGCGCTCGCGATCGGGCTCAGTCGTCGCAATGCGACGGGCCAAGGTCCGCAGCTCGAGGTTAGCACGGGCAACAGGCCGATCACGCCGCAGGTGACGCCGGTGGCGAACGTTCGCCCGGCGGCGGCGCCCAGCGCGACGCAGTATTCGCCCGGCGAAGTTTTCCTGGACGCGCTGGCCCTTGATTTCCAACCGCTGCTCGGCTGTCAGATCCAGGACCGCTGGGACGCGGAGTTGTTCGCGCAGCTCGCCGACGCGCCCTGCAATCGCGACCAGAGCGTCGTCGTGCTCGGCGAGTGGATCGACCCGCGCCTGGACGTCGCCAACGTACTGATGCTGCGCCGCGGCGAGAACCCGATCATGCTGGTCGTGCCGCGTTGTGAGCAGAACACGGAGTTGTGCGTGACCAAGGATTCAGGCCTGTACGTGCACCGCGGAATGCGCGACGGCCGCGCGATCTTCGAGATCTCGCCCCTGCCCGGCAGTGAAATCCTCGGCTGCGTCGATGCACAGGACGTCGTGACGCAACAGTCATTGTAGGAGTATGGCAGCGTCCTGAACGGTTGCGGCCGTCGCGCTCACGGCGTCGGAGCGGCTCGCCCTGGCCGCTGGCTACACGACGCCGTTGGGTGTGCGCGCTGGTTTGGAAGGGTGCCCGGCCGTCCTGGGAACGTCACCCTGCGAGGTCCGCGTAGACCATGAACGTCCCGCGCCTCACGGCCCGAACACGATCCCCAGCCCGTTCGATGTATTCGCCGCTGTTCCACACGGGGCGTTGGGGCCGCTGCGGTACCAGTTCTGGTAGTACCAGGTGGCTCCAGGTTGGATCAGGCCAAGGCTGCCCGCCACGGGCGCGCTCAGGGTCACCACGCCCGTCGGCGAGGACACGCTGGGCGTGTAGCGTCGGCGCACGACCAGACACAACAGACCGTCGAAGAATGGGTTCCCCTGACCGGAATTGAGCGTCTGGTCACCGGTGATGAACAGAGAGAGTTTGTTCGCCGGCAGGTGGATTCCAACGAGCACGGCATCGTCCACGCCGACACTCGTGCCGCCTGCGTTGTAGATCTGCGCTCCGTACCCGGTCGAGTTCGCGCAGCCATGGCCCGTCGCCGCCGCGTTGCCGCACGGGCAAGCCGTCGCAGTGCCATCGCCGGAGCAGTAGGCAAAGCTGTTGACGGCTTCGCACTCGTCCGGCACCGCGTTGAGGTTCCAGTCGAGGCTGGTCCCGGCAGCGATCTCGCAGGCGTCGAGCAGCCCATTGGCATTGCAGTCGGGGCTGGTGCCGGCGGCGATGTCACACGAATCGGGAATGCCGTTCGCGTTGCAGTCGGCAATGGCCCCGCCAGCGATGTCGCACGAATCGGGAATGCCGTTCGCATTGCAGTCGAGCGCCGTACCCGCCGCGATGTCGCACACGTCCGGGATGCTGTTTCCGTCGCAGTCCGCAATCGTGCCCGCTGCGATGTCGCACGCATCAGGAATTCCATTCGCATTGCAGTCGAGCGCTGTGCCCGCCGTGATGTCGCACACGTCCGGAATCGCGTTTCCGTTGCAGTCCGGCTGGCACTCGTCGGGAACGCTATTCGCGTCGCAATCGAGACTGGATCCAAGCGCGATGTCGCAGGCATCGGGGACGGAGTTCGCGTTGCAGTCGTTCGCAGTGCCCGCCGCGATATCGCAACTGTCGAGGACACCGTTCGCGTTGCAGTCGCTGCCCGTGCCGGCCGCGATGTCGCACGAATCAGGGATACCGTTCGCGTTGCAGTCGACTGACGTGCCCGCCGCGATATCGCAGACGTCCGGGATCCCGTTGGCGTTGCAGTCCGGCTGACACTCGTCGGGGACACCGTTCGCGTCGCAGTCCAGGCTCGTCCCCAGAGCGATGTCGCAGGAGTCGAGACCTCCATTGGCGTTGCAGTCCAGCGCCGTACCCGCCGCAATCTCGCAGGAGTCAGGCACTGCGTTGGCGTTGCAGTCCACGCTCGTACCGCTCGCGATGTCGCAAGAATCCGGGATCCCGTTCGCGTTGCAGTCCGCACTCGAGCCACTCGCGATGTCGCAGGTGTCCGGAACGCCATTCGCGTTGCAGTCCGAAGCCGTGCCCGTCGCAAGATCGCACACGTCCGGGATCCCATTCCCGTTGCAATCGGCCTGGCATTCGTCAGGTACGCCGTTGGCGTCGCAGTCCGCGCTGCTGCCGGCGGCGAGATCGCACGCATCGGGGATGCCGTTCAGGTTGCAGTCCGCGCTCGTTCCAGCGGCAATTTCGCACGAGTCGAGGATACCGTTGGCGTTGCAGTCCTGTGCTGTCCCGGCCGTGATATCGCAGGAGTCAGGGACTGCGTTCGCGTTGCAGTCCGCGCTGGTCCCGGCCGCGATGTCGCAGGTATCGGGGATTCCGTTCGCGTTGCAATCGCTGCTCGTGCCGGCCGCGATGTCGCACGAATCCGGGATGGCGTTGGAGTTGCAGTCGAGCGCCGTACCCGACGCAAGGTCGCACGCATCGGCGATCCCGTTGGCGTCGCAGTCTGGCTGGCACTCGTCGGGAACGCCGTTCGCATCGCAGTCCAAGCTCGTTCCCGCCGCGATCTCGCACGCATCGGGGACCGCGTTTGCGTTGCAATCCGTGCTCGTCCCGGCGGCGATCTCGCACACATCCCCAGTGCCGTCCCCGTCGCAATCCTGCTGGCCGGGATTGGCGATCAGCGGACAATTGTCGAGAGCGTCGAGAATCCCGTCGCCATCGATGTCGTTCTGCGCCGTCACCACGATCGTGTCGACGAACGGCGTCGGGTAGGCCAATGCGGTGAGCGCGAGCGTGTAGATGCCCGGGATCGAAAACGTGACCGTCGGAGCCAAGGCATGCGCATCGCTGAAATTCGCGTCGCCCGGACCGGAGACCTTGGACCAGAGGAAATCCTCAGGCAGGCTGTTGACGATCAGGCTGTGCGGCGAAACGTCATCGACCACCGGGCCGATGTTGGTCGTCGCGCCGGTCTGCATGTTGACGTGCTGCAACTGCCCGGCGATCAAGTCGCCCGCGGCATTGAGCAGACCGTCGGAGGCGTACATCTCGCCCTGGAAGAAGCTGAGTTCCTCGATGCGGCCGAACGGCTCGATGGGCATCTGCACCACGAACGTGGGGATGCCGGTGTTCGGGTTGATCTTGATCAGCTTGTCGGTCGTCTGATCGTTGGCATAGAGCATCTGGTCCGCGTCGTTGTAAGCCAGCGCGCGGATCCGCGACCAACCCTGCAGCGAGCCGCCGCCGACTTTGGTCACCACGCCCGTCGTGCGATTGAACCTCAGCAGCTGCTTCTTGAGCAGGTCCACACCGAACAGGCGGTCGCCGGTCTGGTCGTAGGCGAGCGTGTACACATCCTGAAAAATGTGCTGCGACCCGATCGGCGTGCAGGTCCCGGTCAGGGGATCGACGGTGTAGAGATAGCGCAGGAAGGACTCGATGCCGTAGAGCTGCCCATTGATCCAGACCAAGTCGCTGGGCCAGCCATACAGCTGCCCCGAAGTGCTGAGCAAGGTCGGCGACGAAGTGACTCCGGTCAGGTCGGAGTACATCACGATCTTGTTCTCGGTCGCGTGGTTGCCGTCCGCGGTCCACCAGCTGAGGATCGAGCGGTTGTTCAGCACCCCGTTGAGCTGGACCGCGGCCGGATACTGCACGCTCTGATCCGGCCCGGCATCCGGAGACACCTGGGGAAGCGGACTGGCGAACAGGGGCGCGGACGTGAAGCAGAGCAGCGCGAGGGCAAGGGCTCGGGAGTGCATCAGCATGGACTTAGGAAGGACTCGGCGCGATCGTGTGGACGGCAATCACCAAGTAGAGTTGGACACATGAACGGAAGGATAGGTTCCCTCCGCCACTGCCAACTCTGCATTTTTTGGGGCGACTATCGGC
>JANMRV010000095.1:0-1665 GCA_031388685.1 Planctomycetota bacterium | reverse complement strand
CCGAATTCGTCGAGCTTGGCCGCAACCGCCAGGAATCGCTAGGATAGACGGCGCGACGCCCGTGCCTTTCCGGCGCGCTTCCCCACCGAGCCCCAACGAAATGCAATCCCCGCTACGCCTCGAAAGTTCGGGTTGGCTCCTGGTAGCCGGTCTTGGACTTTGCGCCCTGGGGATGGCTCGCAGCCCGGCCCCGCAGACCCCTCCGCCGCCGCCGGCGCCGAAGACTCAAGTCATTCCCGTCGCGACCGCCGCGACCGCGGACTCGAACAACCGAATGATCGCGGTCACTGGAACAGATATCACAGGAGCCTCGATCCTGTATCTGGTCGACACCGTCAACAACCGCCTGGCCGTGTATCAGGCCCAGGGTGGTGCCGACGGTTCCCGAGGCGTGAACTTCATCGGAGCGCGTCGCATCGACCTCGATCTGCAACTCGACGGTTGGAACGACCGTTCCGAGTGGACTTACAAGAAATTGAAGGACGAGTACATCAAGAAGGGGCTGCTGCCCGGCAACGCCGCGGCGGCCGTTCCCGACAAGAACTCGTCCAACAGCGAGAAGCATTGATCCCGCGGCGCCGAGCGGCGCCGTGAACTAAACCCCGCGAGTCCCCCGACTCCACCGACCCCCCCCCGCTAAGGAGCGAATGCCCGTGGCCGACAAAGAATTCATGTCCTTCGAGGACGCCCTGAAGGAACTGCGCCTCAAGGAAGAAGAGTTGAAGCGTCTGGTCAGCGAAGGCGAGATCCGCGCCTTCCGCGAGGGCGACACGATGAAACTGCGCAAGAGCGACGTGCAAAACCTGCGCGGCGAGCTCTCCGGCGGCGAAGTCGTCGACCTCGGCGGAGCCGGTGAGGAACTGGTCTTCGAAGACGACACCGACCTCGATGCCGGAATGGCCACCGAGGAGATCGCGCAGGCCGACACGATCCTCGAAGAGGAAGTCGAGGACGTGGGCGTCGAGAACGCGGTCAAGGCGCGGCCCGCTCGTCGTGCAGCTCCCGCCCGGGCCGCCGAAGCCGAAAAGTCCGAGGGCATGGGATTCAGGATCGCGCTGATCCTGACCACCGTCGTGCTGCTGCTCGCTTTCCCGATTGTCATCTCCGCCGGCAGCGGGAACGCCGGCGGCATGGCGAAGGGGATCGCCGGCATGTTCGGCGCCAAGTTCAACTAGTCGGCTCCTGCCAAGCCGGCCGACCACGGCCCGCAGTCTCCGCGAGGAGCCTGCGGGCCGTGTTGTTGGCGGGGGGGAGTGGAGGGCGAGTTGGTCAGGGCGATCAGGGGACGCGGATTGTCCGGTACGGTGCCAGGCACCTTTTCAAACTGTTGCGTCGGACCAACGGCGCTGTGAGAGCAACGGCCGGGTCGAGCTGCACCGGCAACGGCGCTGTGAATCGCCCAGGCGGCAACAGCTCAAAAAGGAGCCAGGCACCCGCTGTTGTTGGCGCAGCTGGAGCTGGCCGTTGATTCCGCAACGTCGTTGGTTCGACGCAACCGTCGGGGAAGCAGCCTGGCTCCGTACAGAAAGTGCGTGTTTTCCAGTTCGCGTTCACTACGCTCACGCCAAGGGTCTAGCTCTCGGAGTTCCTGGCGCGCACAAGGCAGCCGACTCCCGCGCGACCCAGAAAGAATCACACCTAATTGCCGGTGGTGTTCCGCCGCCG
>JANMRV010000153.1:0-4539 GCA_031388685.1 Planctomycetota bacterium | reverse complement strand
CCCTGCGCCGCCCGCGGACTGGGTCGAATGGCTCGAGCATGGACGCTTCTGGCTTGGAGCGCGCCTGCGATATGAAGATGTCGACCAGGACGGCATCTCCAAGCGGGCGAACGCGCTGACGCTTCGCACACTGCTCGGTTACGAAAGCGCCCGCTGGCACGGCTGGTCGGGAACGCTCGAATTCGAGGACGTGACCGCGCTTTTCGACGATAGCTACAACAGCACTACCAACGGCAATACACAGTATCTGACCGTGGCCGATCCGGAGGGTGCCGAAATCAACCAGGCATTTCTGGATCACACCGATGCGGAGCGCTGGAACGTGCGCCTCGGCCGCCAGCGCATCAATTTCGACAACCAACGCTTCATCGGCGCCGTCGCCTGGCGTCAGAACGAGCAGACTTTCGACGCGCTCAAGCTCAGCGCCCTGAACATCGTCGGCGTCGAAGCGACCTACGTTTACGTCGACAACGTCAACACCGTCTTTGGGGAAAACTCGGTCCAGGGCGACTTGCCCTCGAACACGCACCTTATCCACCTTTCGCGCTCCGTCGGCCCGTTGGGCACGCTCGTCGCCTATGGTTACCTGCTCGATTCGGATCGCGTTCCGACGAAGTCGACCGATACCTTCGGTGCACGCCTGAGCGGCAAGCACGCACCGGAGCAGCATCTAGGCTTCCAGTGGGCCGCGGAACTCGCGACCCAGCAGGATGCGGGCGACAACCCCAACGACGTCGACGAGCTTTATTACGTGGGGGAGATCGGCGCGATTCTGCGAGGATTCGTGCTGCAGGTCGGCCAGGAGCAGCTCGGCGGCTCGGGCGGCCCGGGCGAGGCGTTCCAGACCCCGCTCGCGACTCTGCACTCGTTCAACGGTTGGGCCGACAAGTTCCTGACGACGCCCGACGATGGCTTGAACGACAGCTACATTTCGCTCGAGACGACGCTAGCCAAGGTCAAATGCCAGATCGTGTGGCACAGCTTCCATGCCGATCAAGGCAGTGATCACTATGGTGACGAATTCGACGCCGCCGTCTCCTATCCCCTGCGCAAGGAACTCGTCGTGGGGATGAAGTACGCCGACTACGACGCCGACGACTTCGCCACCGACACGCGCAAGTTCTGGGTCTGGCTCACGCTCTTGGTCTGATCGACGACGCGCTCCGCGAACTCAGTCCGCGCGCTTCTGGAACAGCGCGAGCGAGGCCGTGAATCCGTGCAGGAAATTGCGACGCCCGACCGGGCCGAACTCGCCATTGGCGAAAAACCCGGCGATCGGCAGGCCGGCGGGCAGCGCAGCGCGCACGCAGCCGATGTCGTGGTCGGGCTCGGAAAACATGTTCGTGCCACGCCCGTTGCACGAAAAAAGCAGCGCGCCGCTCTGATACGCGCCGTGCGCATGTTTAGGCACTTGCGCGCCGTGAGCGCGGACCATCTGCGTCAAGTCCTCGCTCGCCGACTCCGCATCGCGCACGAGAAACTGCACGGTCTGACCACGGCGCAGCGTATCGCCGACCGCGAAGGACTTGTTCTTCGGTTCGATGCCGACGATGCCGCGCACGAGGAAGTCGCCGCGCTCGAAAGTGCTCTTCGCCGCATCGATGGCCAGGCCCATGAAAGGCTGGCGTTGGAAAAGCGCGCGGTCCGTCTTGGACAGGCCCTCGAGTGTTTCGAACAGGACTTCCGTGGCCGGCCGCGAGGCGAGTGTGCGCAGCACATTCTGTTCGCAACCCGTGACGACCCAGGGCTTGCCGACCGGCCGGCAACCCTGGCTCACCACGGAGCGCACTTCGACGTCGCCCTCGAGCACGACACCGACGGCCCCGCTCGCGACCAGGCCGTGCTCGGTGATCAACAGGTTCTGCCCCGGCCCGAGCCCGCCGCTCGACATGCCGCCGACCACTTGGACTCCTGGAAAGCGCTGATCGAGCGAGGCCAGGTATTCGTCGGCTGCGAAGGAGTAGGGATCGGCGAACATCAGCACGCTCGAGCGTGAGCTGTCCCTGACATCGGGCGCGCCGTTGAATTGGCCGTGGCCATCGGTGTCCATTTCGAGGCGCGCGCTGAAGGGCCGCACCTCGGTTCCCGGTAGATGTCCCGCCCAGACCGAGAGCGCCGGGCCTTCCTCGACCTCGCGCGTCCCGCCGATGATCGTCTCACCGCTGGAGCCGATCAGGGCGCCGACGCCGAGCGCCTTCGCGAGCCGCGGGCCGAGGTCTTCGAGCGCTGCGCCGTAGTGGTGGGAAACGAACACACAGGCGAGGTCCACGCGTGCGCCGGAGAGTTCGCCGCGCAGTCGCTCGAGCACCTGCTCTTCCGCGCGTTCGGCCTCGGGCTCGGTCGACATGGCCGCTGCGAAGCGCGGCAAGTCGCCCCGCGGACCCGAGGATTGTTCAGCTCGCTTCAATGGGCTGTCAGGGCTTCGGGATGTCGCCGAGCAGGCGGATGCGCACGATGTCGAGGGCGTCGATCTGGAGGTCGCGCGACTTGACATCGACGCCGTATAGGGCGGTCTCGCGGATATACGCCTCGGGGTCGCTTCCGGGCTTCACATCGAGGATGTCGACGTCGTGGAGCAGGGCCGTGAAGCCGCTGGTCGAGTCGAATCGGCCGATGTAGACACGCGCGCTCTTGGTTTCGATCACCACATTGAGGCCGTGGGGCACGTCTTGGATTCTCATGGGGGACAGTGTAGCCCCGGCCCGCCGGGATGCGGTTAGACTCCAGGCGCTCCAGTGCTCGGTTAGGGAGCATTCGACGAACCTCCTGAGGTCAAGGAGTTTGCGATGACGAGGGTGCCCAAAATTCCGCCAGCTTCAGCCGCCTTCCACGCGGTGGGGGAGCGGGATTCAGAGGCGGGTGCGTTGCATTGGAGCGCCACGCTCGACGGCGCTCCGCACGCCACCCTGACGACCGACGCGCGGGGCGTGATTACCGGTTTCAACCTCGCGGCTGAGCGCCTGACCGGCTATCGCGCCGAGGAACTGCTCGGCAAAGCCACGCCGCAGGTGTTGCACGACCACGGGGAACTGGCGCGCAGGTCCGCGAGCGACGCCACGACGGGCTTCGAGTCGCTGCTGAGCAAGGCGCGCGCCGGGCAGGCCCTCGAAGTCGAGTGGACCTATCGCCGCAAGGACGGAACGCCGATTCCCGTGCTGTTGTCGGTCATCGCATTGCGCAAGTCCGCGGAGGAAGTCCGCGGATTTCTCTGGCTGGCGATCGACACCACCGAGCAGCAGATCGCCAGGCAACAGCTGGCGCACGAGCGCGCCGTCTTGGAGCGCGTCGCGCGCATGGATCCTCTGGAGAGCGTGCTCGAGGCGCTGATTCGCGGACACGAAGCGCTTTTTCCAGGAACACTGGGCTCGGTGCTGTTCCTCGACACCGAGGGCCTGCGCCTGCAGAACGGTGCAGCGCCCAGTCTGCCCGAGGAGTACACGCGCGCGATTCACGGCCTCGAGATCGGTCCCATGGTCGGATCGTGCGGAACGGCCGCATTCACGCGCAGCACCGTGATCGTCACGGACATCGCGACCGACGAACGTTGGGCACGCTTTCGCGATCTCGCTCTGGGGTTTTCTTTGCGCGCTTGCTGGTCGACGCCGATTCTTTCAGGCAGCGGCAAAGTGCTCGGCACGTTCGCACTCTATTACCGCGAGCCGCGCGCGCCCTTGAAGCACGAGTTGGCGGCGGTCGAGAGCAGCGCGCGGATCGCGGCGTTCGCCATCGAACGCAACCGTGCCGTGCTCGAACTGCGCGAGTTCGCCGAACGCCTGGAGCTGGCCACGAAGTCGGCGCGAATGGGAATATTCGACCTCGACGTGACCAGTGGCCGCTTGGTTTGGGATGACCAGATGTTCGGCATCTATGGCGTGCGCCGCGAGGATTTCAGCGGCATGTACGCGGACTGGCGCCGGCGCGTGCATCCCGACGACGTCGAGGCGGCCGAGAACCGCGTCCAGGAGGCGATCGAGGGCGAGCATCCGTTCGAGAGTTCGTTTCGCGTGCTGCGGCCCGACGGCAGCACGCGCTTCATCGAGGCCAGGACGATCATGCAACGCGACGCCGCAGGACGCGCGACGCGCATCACCGGCGTGAACATCGACGTCACCACGAAGAAGGAACTCGAGACCCAGCTGTTGCGTTCGCAACGCCTGGAGAGCCTGGGCCGCCTGGCCGGCGGATTGGCGCACGATCTGAACAACATGCTGGCGCCCATGCTGGTTGGGCCAGAGATGTTGCGCGATGTGGTGCATGACGCCGAAGGACGCAGCCTGCTCGACACGATCGAATCCAGCGCACAGCGAGCGGCGAACGTCATCCGACAGTTGCTGACTTTCAGCCGCGGCACCGAGGGCGTGCACGCGCCGGTCGATTGCCGCGCAATCGTCGAGGACATGCTGCAGATCATCCACGAGACGTTTCCGCGCAACATCCGCGCGCGTCGATCGGGCGTCGACGTTCCGTGGACGGTGCTCGGAGATGCCACGCAACTGCACCAGGTGCTGATGAATCTGTGCGTCAACGCCCGCGATGCCA
>JANMRV010000122.1:0-3515 GCA_031388685.1 Planctomycetota bacterium | reverse complement strand
TGTTCTGGTCTTCGAGTGTCAGCACATGAATCCAGGGTCCAACCCGTATCGGCATCTCGAACCGATCGCCGACCTCCACGCGGTACAGGAAGAACGGTGCAAGTTCGATCGAGGCTGCCTGCGCAGGCGCTGTGGTCTGGTTTTGGAACAGGTCGTCCTGCGAAGTCATGGTCTCGAGCGACAGCCCTCCGCCGATGCCTGCTCGGCTGCTACCTTCGACCAGCAGTCCGAAGTAGCCTGCCGAAGTGTCGTCGTTGCCCGAAGGGATGATCGGGTCCACTGCGTTGAATTCGTAGCTGCCGCCTGTGACCGTGAGCCGCCCGTCGATCACGTGGCCGCGCTGCATCGGGTCAGCGGGCGCGGTCGTTTGGTTTCCCACGGCGGCGCATCCGCCGGCGAATGCTGCCGTGATCGCGATCTGAGCCAGACTAGCGCAGCAGTTTCTCATGGTGAGTCCTTCGCCTCTCACACCGGTCCAGATCTCAGGCGGAGCTCTGGACGCGCTCGAGGGTCGCCGGTCACTTCCGCAAGGCACACGGCGGACGGCGTCACTGCCTTGCACTCGTGCTGCGAGTCGAGCTGCGCGAACTCGTTCCAAACGCCGTGCACAGACGGATAGCTGGACGTGAACAGGCCCGCGTGCGCGGCGGCGCATGGTGCAGGCGAGTCGAGTTTGGGTGAGCGCACGCCAGCAGGGACCAGTCGATCGAGACTGGGTGACGTGGCGCGCGTGTAGCCCAAGCCTCCGACGTTCGCCGCGCGCAGCGCGTCGATCACGCTCGAGCTGACGATCGGGCGCCTGGGCTTGGCCTGCTCCACAGGCTTCGAGCAACCGGCGAGTCCGAGTAGCGCGACCACGGCAATCGAAGTGCCGACCCGACCGAGCATCTCGTCGAGGATGCCGCGCTGTCGCGCCGCGCGCTGCTTCCAAGCCAGCCGCAGGCGCAGTGGCACCAACGGCCCGATCGCGGACAGCAGGGTGTAACGCCAAATCCGGCTGCGCACCGTCAGCGGAGTGTGGTTCCGAGGGGCGATGCCGAGCATGCGTCGCAGGCGTTCTTTTTCGACACCCTGCCAGTAATACGCGCGTTCGACGTACTTGGGAGTCATACGCTCGGCGATCACCGGATGAAGCACCAGGGCGGCCGGCTCGTAGACCAGCCGATGACCGAGAGTCCTTGCCTGCAGCGCGAGCAGCGTGTCCTCGCCGCCGCGCGATCCGGTCTGACGATTGGGGCCGAGTTCGGGGGCATAGCCGAATTTGAGCAGGACTTCGCGACGGTAGGCACAGTTGGCGCCGATCGGGGACAAGGACATCCGGTCGGGCGGATAGTCGCGGCGCTGCTCGCCCAGATCGTGCGAGGGCCCCAGAAAAAAACACTTTCGGCCGCGCACCAGTTGCTCGTACCAGGTCGGACCGGGCACCGCGGGCACCGGCCGCACCCGGCCGCCGACGCCGGCGATCGCGCCGCCGTTTTCGGCAAACGGCGCGAGCAAGGCGGCGAGCCAGCCACTCTGGGGCATACCGTCGTCGTCCAAGAAGGCGCAGATTTCTCCGCGCGCAACGCGCACCGCCGCATTCAATGCGTTGGATTTCCCGGGCCTGGGTTCGAAGACGATCTCGTCGGCCAGCGCGCGCACGGACTCGGGCAGCGGCCGGCTTGGATCATCGGCCGCGGCATTCCAGGCAACGATCAACTCGCCTGCGTTCAGCCGCGCTTGTGCGCGCGCGGCCGAGAGCACCGCTTCGAGCAGCTCGGCAGCCCCCGCCGTCGCGACGATCACGCTGACCTGAATGTGCCCCATTCTCCTAGCTTGCGTCCGCGCTCGTTCGCCGCGAGGCGATCGCACACTTAAACATCGCTCGATAGTGAATGCACTTGGAATGCGTATGCAGGCGCGCGTTCTGATCGCTCGACGCGCGCGAAATCAGTTCGACCAATTGCGTCCACAGCATGTCGCCGAGCAGTTTCGGCCACGCCGGCCTGCCGTTCATCAACCAGCGACTGCGGGCTCGCCGCTCGATGTACGCGACATGGAATTCCTCGGTAGCGCGTTCGGGGAACCAACCGTGGACGACTCTGGCACTCGGCACGTAGACGATCTGTCCGCCCGCACGCCCGATCCGGAAACCCATGTCGGTGTCCTCGCAGGCGCCCGCCGCGCCTGGCCCTAGTCGTTCGTCGAACGTGCCGACTCGATCAAAAGTGTCGCGATGGACAGCGCAGTTGGCGCCGGTCAGCCCGCGACAGCGCCGCAGCGGCGAGTCCGAATCCCTGAAAGGATGCGTCATGAAGGATCGCATCAGTTCGGCGGACGGCGGTTGCTCGAGCAGCTGGGGTGGAGGGGAGATGCGGCCCTGGTACGCCTCCGCGCCGTTCATCCGAAAATGCTCGATGAATGCCGCGCCCCAGCCGGGGAGGACTTCGATGTCGTCGTCGAGAAATGCCAGGAACAGTCCGTCCGTTGCGCGGATCGCAGCATTGAGTCCGACGCTCTTCGCTGCACTCGGGGAGCGCTGGAAGCGCAGCATCGGAAGATGCTCGACCTGCCGCGCAAGCAGCGCTTCGATGTCCGCACCGGAATGCGCTGAGACGACAACGACCTCTCGAAGGAATCCGACCTCCGTCCGCAGGCTGATCAGGAGTTTTTCCAGCAGCAGGGGGCGTCGATGCGTCGCAACAATCACGGTCAGGCCGGAGTCGGTGCCGATTTGCCGCGAACTGGTGTGGCGTGTGCTTTGGCGAATCATGAAAGCTCGTGGAGTGGTTTGCTCCGATCGAGCGATTGTACTACGTTCGCACCCAAAGCGCGGCGCGATAGTAGAGGGCCACACGCAGTGGCTGCAAGCATGTCCGATGGACTGTGCTCGAGCCTATTCATCGTGCGCTGCGTTGCCTTGCGCAACGCTCGATCAATTCGGCGCTCTGGTCCATCGCGAGGTGGTGCGAGTGAGCTTCCGCGAGCGCCCGCGCCGCTTGCGCTGCGACGCGCAGACGTTCGGAATCGCACCAGGCGATCATCGTGCGCTCGAGTTCGCTGCGCTCGCACGCGGCAGGCAAGATCGAGCCTTCGACGCCTTCGTGCAGCAGCTCGCTGCCGCCGTTGGCGTCGCTGGTGATCACCGGCAAGCCCAGGGCCAACGCTTCGAGGGTCGAATTCGCGAAGGGGTCGTAGTGTGTCGGCAATACGTACAGGTCGCAGGCCGCGAAACACGCAGGCGCATCCGTGCGCCCGCCCAGGAAGCGCACCGATGACGCGATGCCCAGCCGCCGTGAGCGCGTCTCGTACTCGCTCTGCGCCGAGTCGAAACCGACGACCACGAGACGAGCGTTGGGGCGCGCGCGCAGGACTGCCGGGAACGCGTCGATCACGCTTCCCAATCCCTTGCGACCGTAGCCGCTGCCCAGGAACAAGATCAGTATGTGTTCGTCCGTGAAGTCCAACGCGCTGCGCAACGCCTTGCCTTCGTTCGCGCGCAGTCGAGGATGGAAGCGCTCGATGTCGACGCCGTT
>JANMRV010000120.1:0-2338 GCA_031388685.1 Planctomycetota bacterium | reverse complement strand
TTTCCTCGCGCGCGAGCACCGCATGGCGGACGGCGCGCTGGTCGAAGCGACGGACGAGTACATCAAGGAGTCGCTGATCGACCCGACGGCCAAAGTCGTCGAGGGCTTCGATCCGGTGATGCCGAGCTTCAAGGGCCGCCTGCACGAACTCGAGATCGCGGGCCTCGTCGCATACATCAAGAGTCTGCAATGAATCACTCGCACGAAATCGTCCCGGCCGTAGCCGGCGCAACTTCGGCGCCTGATGCGCTGCGCAAGCCGAGCAGCGATTTATGGCTCTTCACGCACGATCACCGTCGGCTGGCGTTGATGTACGCGATCGTGATCGGACTGACGCTGATCGTGGGAACCGCGCTTGCGATCGGCCTGGGATTGCAGCCGATTGCCGGACGGGGCGCAGGCGCGGATGCGGAGAGTTATCGCCGCCTCTACAGCATGCACGGCCTGGTCATGGTCTTCCTGGTTGCGTTGCCTGCCATCCCGGGCATCCTCGGCAACTGGCTCCTGCCCGAGCGCTGCGACGTGAGCGAAATGGCCTGGCCGCGACTCAATCTGCTCGCGTTTCAGCTGCTCTTGATCGGCTGCCTTTTCTTCCTGGTCGCGTTCTTCGCGACACCGCTCGACACTGGCTGGAACTTCGTGATCCCGTTCGCGTTGAAAAGTCAATCGAGCCTCGCTTGGGGCATGCTCGGGATCGTCTTCGTCGCTTCATCGTATGCCATCTCCGGTGCCAACGTCGTCGCGACGGTGATCTCGAGTCGGAACGCGGACAAGGGCTGGTCGACGCTTCCATTTTTTGCCTGGGCACTGGCCGCAGCTGGCATCCTGCAAGCGTTGGTGACGCCGGTGCTGCTCGCCACGCTGGCGATGCTCTTCGCACAGCGCTCGGGCGCGAGCGACGTCTTCGCCTCGGCCGGCGCGGATGTGCAATTCGACCGCTGGTTCTGGTGCTGGGCCCATCCGGCGTTGACGGCGATGTTGCTCGGCGCTGTCGCCGTGATCGGCGATGTCTTCGGCGAGCAGGACGAAGAGCGCAAGCCGGCTTCGCTGGCCTCGGTGCTCAGCGTGATCGCGATCGCACTCTTCGCTTTCGCTGGTTTCGGTGTGCACCTGCTCGGCCGTAGTCATGGAGCAGCGGGTGACACGGCTTTCAGCGCCTTGGTGCTCGCCTGCGGTGTGCCCTTCGCCGTGCTCGTGGTCGAGTGGGCGACGACTTTCTCGATGGGATCGGCGCGCGTGACGACCTCGCTCGGTTATGCCATCGCCGCGGTGGTCGCGATCGTCGCGGGCGGGATGGCGGGCGCGTTCCTGGTCGCCGGCCCCACCGGCACGCACCTCGAGAACACGAGCTTCGTGCCCGCGCAGCTGCACTTCTTGGTCGTCGGCGGATTGCTCGGCGCTTTGCTTGCGGGCGTGCATCAACTCTGGCCGCGCTGGTTTGGCGTGCCGGTGCGCGAAGGCTGGGGCCTGTTCGCCTGCTTCCTCTTCCACGTCGGCGTCTACCTCGCCTTCGTGCCGCTGTGCGTGCAGGGCTATCTCGGTCAGCCGCGGCGCAGCATCGAAATTGTCACCGGCAATCAGCAACTTGGCTGGCTTGGCGCGTCCGGTGTCGCGTTGATCGTCGCCGCGCTCTGCTTGTGTGCGTGGAACCTGCTGGTCACCGTGCTCGACTCGCGCGCCACGCTCTCCGCCTCGGAGGACGAGTGATCCAGATCTGCTGCACATCGGCGGAAACGGCCCAGGGCGATCTCGCTCAGCTGTTTGCCTTTGGCCTGCTGATGATCGCTGGCCTCTGCCTGGGCATGTGCGGTCCGCTCGTCTGCGCAGTGTCGTTGCCCCCGAGGCAGGGCGGTGTTCAACCATCGGCGGCGCTGAGTGCCGCCGTCTACCACGCGGGGCGCGTGACCAGCTACGCAGTCCTCGGCGCGGTGCTCGGTGCGCTCGGTGGACTCTTGCCCGACCGCGCCAGCGCAGTGGTCTGGCAAGCTTCGCTTTCGTTGCTCGCCGCGGCGGCCCTGTTCTGGATCGCGCTCGCCCTCTTCGACGTCTTCCCGCTGGCCTCGCTGCCCTTCGCGGGGCGCATCTCGCGCGGGTTGATGGCCCGACTCGGGGGCGGACGCAGCGGTCTTGCGGCGCGCTTTGGCTTGGGCATCGCCAACGGGCTCTTGCCCTGCGGCCCGGTCTACACCGCGGCGGTCGCCGCGCTCGCTTCGGCGAGTCCGGCGCGGGGAGCCGTGGCGATGATCGTCTTCGGCGCGGGCACAGTGCCGCTGCTCGTAGCACTCGCGTTCGGCATGCGCAGGGTCGGCCAGCGCCTGCGGATCGGATTCCATCGACT
>JANMRV010000101.1:0-2011 GCA_031388685.1 Planctomycetota bacterium | reverse complement strand
CGCGGCTGTCGGCAGTGAGCGCTGCAGAAAAAGGCCGGCTAGCACGAGCAGCCCGAGCGCGCCGACGCGGCCAAGACGTCTCTCGCTCAGCGACTGCCACAGCATCGCGAGCAGAATGCCGGCGTAGACGATGCAGATCGGCACCAGGTACATGCGGAAGCGCGCGACCGTGTGCACGAGACTCAAGGCCGCGAACAGTCCGAGGAAGAGCAGCAGCAGGACCAGATGACTCGCGAGCCTGCGGCCGTTGTCCGGGGCCTGCGGCTCCGCCGTCCGGACCGCCGCCGCGGCTTCCCGGCGCAGTCGCTTCGACTCCTGCTTCGTGAGTTCAGGTTTTTGTTTGCGGCCGCGCGCGAGTGTCCACAAGACGAGAACGAACCCGGCGAAACCGAGCGGGAAAACGAACGCGAACGTCGGAGCGAATCTCAACGTCGGCGCGTGCTCGCGGAAGAACTCGAAGGAGGTGTTGTCTGGAATTTCCCAGGCAATCCAGTTCGCTGCCAGCTTCTGCCCCAAGTTCGACAGGGCCAGACCGAGGTTGCCGTCGTAGGACTTCCACACGCCAAAGAGCGCCGCGAGCCCGCTGCCGTGGGCCTCGTCGAGCACTTTGACGGCTGTCGGGCTCGGCGCCGTGAATGTCGCGCCACCGTCGGCGGCATCGGCGACGTTCGACTCGACGAAGTTGATCACGGTGCGGCAGGAAACCGAGAACGGCGGCGCGCCGACCGCGAGATTGCGCGCCAAAAGCGGCGCGAAGCCGATCAGCCAGCCGGCGAGCGCGCAGCCAAGCGCGAGAGCGGCGATCTTGAAGCTCGAACGCGCATGGCCCAGGCCGAGCGAGATCAAGAGCACGAGCAGCGTGATGCTGCCTAGTTCGTGCAGCATCGCGAAGGCGCCCCCAGCCGCGCCGAGAGCGGCGCACGAGAGCACGAGGCTCTGCGTGCTGCGCTCGCGCTGCTCGAGGTGCCGCATCAGCGCGAAGACGATTCCCAGGATGCAGAAAAGGGCCGGACCCTCGCGCAGGAGTTGCGCTTCGAGGAACGGCAGCGGCCCGTAGATCGCGGCCAGGCTGCCCGCGGCGCAGCCGGCCCAAAATCCCCACAGGTGATGCGCGATCAGGAACAACAGCACGCACGTGCCCGCGCCGAGCAGCAGTTGAAACGCCTTGACCAGCGCGAACTCTTCGCCGGCCGCAGGACCCACCCAGGCCAGCAGATAGGAGTAAGCGGGCGCCTGGTGGAAGCTGTGCGGTCCGTACCAGGCGAGCCACTTCTGCGCCGGCGCGACGGTTTGCCAGCTGTGATAGGGGTGGTAGGGATCGGACTGCAGCAGATCGCCCTTTGCGATGCGCTGCGCCTGCTCCACGTACGTCGCCATGTCGCTCTGGTCGAAGCGCTGCCAGCGATCGAGCGCGGTGTGGCGGATCTGTGACCAGAAGGAGAAGCGCACGCCGGCGGCGACGAGGAAGATGGCCAGCACGGCAAGCCAGACTCGGCGCTTCGATGCGTTCACGCTCATCGGGGGAGTGTAGCGGGCGAGGGGCGCGCGGACGCGCGCGCGATGAAGCCGGAAAATGCTCGAGGCCGGCTACCCATTGGGGCAGCCGGCCTCGAAAGATCAGGCGCATGCGCCATTCCAGACTGTTCGCGTGCGAACAGTTCGGACGGGAGCCAGTCAGATCACGGGCAGACGGTGTATTCCAGGGCGTCCGACAAAGTGGTGTTGTCGGGGGCCGGGAAGCCCTGGTCGCGTCCCCACATTTGCGACTGCACGACTGTGCCGGCGACCGACAGCTCCGCAAGCGGGTTGCCGCCGAGGCTGCCGCGACCGAACGCATTCATGTCGATGAAGTACGCGCCGCTGCAGTCGTTCGCGGGCGCTGCATTGCCGCCCGAGTTCAATCCGATCGAGCGCTTGACCGGAGCAGCCACGCACAGGAAGCCACCCTGGAACGGCGTCGCGGCGCGGCCGCTGATCGAGTAGATCAGCAAGCCCGACTTGTTGTTGCGCA
>JANMRV010000091.1:0-20275 GCA_031388685.1 Planctomycetota bacterium | reverse complement strand
CAAATGGAAGTGACTGTGGCCGAGGAGGCTCTAGTCATTAACATGTATAGGCCCTATCCTCGCAGTTTGAGGCATTCAGAAATCCGTAGCGACCTGCAGCTGAAGTGTGCGCATGAGTGGGACGCATGGCCACGTTGTTTGTTGCTGCCCCTCGTCATGGCCTCGTCGCTCGCTTGCACAAGTCTTGATAGTAGAGAAAGCGATAGCGTAGTGACACAGCCCGAGGTCAATGCGCTGGCCCCAAATTCTTCGCCGCACGGAGGCGCGCGATTGCAAGCCTTTCAGGATGACGAGCAGGAAGTCATTCTGATAGGAGATCACACGCACCACGTTGAGGGCGCTACAATTCAAGTCGACAATGCCGATGGAGAGAGCGACTATCCAGTATTCCGGCTGTGCGCGTTTGAAGATGGATGTTTTTTCTACCAGAGCCACGGACTAGGGACTACCGGCTTTACAATGGGTCACGTGAACGAGCGCGTAATCGCTAGGTTGCTGCTCGACGCAGATAGCTTTGATTTCTTTCAGTTCGATGAATCATTGCATCTTCCCGATCCCCTGATCCCAGACCTTCAGCTGACAATCCGAAATGGCGCAAATGCCCATACAGTTATCTACTCTCAGATAGTCGGCGTGGACAAGGCAGGTCAAGTAGAAGGGCTCGGTCTACGAAGGGCCACCCAGATTATCGTCAGCTGTCTTCTTGGGGCGAGGGTCCTTGATCTGGCCCAGGAGTTTAGGTAGGAAATGAGCTGCTGGGGGTTGGTTGTCCCTCCCGCAAACCCCATCCGCAGCTCCGACGGGGTAATTGACAACTGAACCCTTGGCGATTGTGCCGATCTTGCTCGCGAGATCGGCCTCGTCAGGAGCCGCCAACTTGGCTCCCCGCCGATCCGAAGCTCCTACCGCCGGCCATCTACTTGCGACCCGTTCTCAACTGATCGCCGCCCAATGTGGCTGTCAAAAACCCCGCATTTGTCCGCTTTTGGCCACACTCACGTGCCCGTCAAGTGGTCGAAAATGTCGTCTAATGTCGCTTTTGGTCGCTTTTGCCGCTTTTGTCCACACTCGGATCCGTCAATGCCGCCAGATTCCCAAGGTCGGTGTCGAGGGTTCGAATCCCTTCGCCCGCTCCAACGGCGACAAGCACAAGCGGCCGACTTTCGCTCAGTATGCCCAGTTCGCCTGTCGCCCCGCGAAGCAGGGCGCGAGAACATGGCGCAGAATCATGGCCTCCTGCGCGTCAACCCGGAATCCTGATCGTAGGTGATTCTGCCGACGCATGGATCGATCAGCTCGGCGACAGTCTCGCTCGTTCGAACAAGGCCGAAGGCCAATACGGTTGAACCTGGAAATGCAGCACCTAGCAAAGAAGCCGATGCGAGCAACATGCTGCCCGAAGTGACGAAGTCGTCCACGGCCAATAACACGCGATGCTCGGGGAGGATCAGGGGTGGCAAGACACGCATGGTCTCGGAATGGCGCTGCGCCTTGGTCCGTTCGCCTGGCAGTGCAAATGCCGCCTTGGGTACAGGCGTGTGACGTTCGAGGCACGCCAGGATGTCCTTGCCTAACTTGCGGGCGACCAACTCCTCGCAAATGCGCCGACCGGGCCAAAGGGTTTCCGGCGTGCTCAGCGGCGCACTGCGCGGCACCGGCACCAAGAGCACATCGGGGCCAAGAAAAGCTTCGAATCCAAGCTGGTCCCAACGCTGCTCGATGCGCTGTGCGGCAAGTTCGATCAGGCGGCGCTGGTCCTGCTTGATGCCGTCGCGAATCTCTCTGGATTTGCGGTCGTTTTCAGACTTGCCGCGCGGAGAGTAGGCGAGGAACGAGGCGAACCGGATTTCAGAGAGCAACTGCACCGCTGCGATCCCGTTCCGGCAAGTTCGCAATGAACTCGTCGAAGTTGGCACGCGTGAGGACTTGCGCGCCGTACTGCTGCATCTTCTGCACCCACGGCAAGTCGGTCCGCTGCGCAAGAGTTTCCGCAATGAACAGCAGTCGCCCCAGGCGAAGCGCCTCCCAACCCTGGTGCTCGGTGCCGCTACGCAAGCCTGCCTCGACGATGACCGTCGCATCGGCGATCAAGGCCATGGTGCGGTTGCGAATCGGGAAGTTGGACATGTGGACAGGTTTGTCGCCCGCGAACTGGGAGAGCAGCAGGTGAGCCTTGCCTATGCGTTCCTGAAGTTCTCGATTCTGTTTCGGATAGTACTCGTCGAGCGGCGTTCCGAGCACGGCGATGGTGCGCCCGCCTCGCTCCATGGTCGCCGTGTGAGCCACAGTGTCGATGCCCTCGGCCAGGCCACTGACGACAACGACGCCGCGATCGACGAGCGCATCCGTCAAGGCACGCGCGCGCTTCTGCGCGTCGGGCGATGCGTTGCGAGATCCGACGACCGAGACTCGCGGGCCCTGCTTGAGGAAAGTGAGGTTTCCGCGCAGGAAGAGTCGCGCCGGAGCGAACTTCTGTTCGACCGTGTTCAGAGGCCCGAACAGTTCGTCCGGCGTGCAATCGAAAGTCGAATCGGTCACGAGAGCAGGGTACCTCAGTTCGAAGGTGGGCATCAACGGACTTGGCGGAAGGAGCCGTGGGGCCCTCCCCTAGACTGCGTTCCAAGGAATTGCAGCGTCCCCGTGCGCTCGCCCTTCGTCACAGCGTCTCCCTTTTCGAACAGCCCGTCTGTGGGTTGTCCCGTAACTCCTTCCGTTTTGACGTAGCCCATCAAGAGTCCGATCGGCCGTCCTGCGGACTACGTCCAAGCGGAGTGAACTGCGGGACAACCACACTCCTGTGGTCGTCGTCGCGCATCCCAGGAACCAGCACGGAGTTCTCGTGCCGCACAGGCGAGCGCCGACCCCGGAACGTGTGGTCAGTTCTTTTTCTGCTCGAGCTTCTTGTGGTGGAGGTCGAGCATGAGCGTGCGTTCGGTGCCCTCGAGCGACCAGACTCGTTGGCGCAAGGTCTCGCCCTGCTCGAAGTCGAAGCGCACGACCTGCGGCACGACCCGCTCACCCTCGTAGCCCTTCAGGTCGAGTTGCAGTGCACCATCTTCGAGCACGCTCACGTCGCCCTCGTACACGCTGCCTGACTTCGAGAGCGCAAGGCATCTCACGACGTTGGCTCCGGTGTGGTGGTAGAGGTACGCGTCGAGCACGTGCGCGGGCTCACCTACGCCGTCCTTGGTCAGCGCGAACGTGCGCGCGTGGATCGCGTTGGCGTACGGGACCCACTCGAATGTCGTCTGGATGTGGAAGGCCTCGCCGGCGGTCGGTCCCCACTCGCCCTTGGCTTCCCACGTGTGCCCGAGGAGCGATTCGAAGATCTTCAGATGCTCCGACGGTTTCGTTGCCTCTTCGGCGATGGGGGGCTTCGAGGTGAGCGTCTTGAAGCGCACGTAATCCCACGCGTTCATTTGCTTGAGACCCTCAGGGCCGGTCGCCTCCAACAGAATCGAGTGGTAATTGTCGGGACCTGCGAACGTCCAGCGCAGGCCCATCTTGCGGTGATCGCGGGTCTGGTAGAGATCGAAGACGGCGTCCGCCGTATCGCCCTCGAATTTGATCGTGCCTTCGCTCACGCCTCGAGCGAAAGGGCTCAGGCCCAGCAGGCAAACTTGCTGGCGACCCGGGTGCCAGTAGAAGAGCTCCAGGTTGCGCACCGGCTCGCGGTCGATGCCTGTGCCAAAAGTCTGCGCAAGCATCGAGTGCTTCCCCGGGCCCCACTGCCAGACTTCGAACATGTCGATCAAGGTCAGAGTCGGCCTGCGCCACTCGCCGGTCTCCATGCGCGCGAAGCTCGCCATGGGGTCGGCGATTTTCGCGGGCGCGGATTCCGGCTTCCGCCAGGGCCCATTCTTGGTCACGTTGACGAAGGACTCACCGTCAAGGCGAAACAGGCCGCCGGAGCAGCCGAACCAAAGTGTCCCGTCTCGGTCTTCGAACATGCTCTGCACGTGGCTGCGGGTAAGTCCGCGATCCTCACGGAATGACATGAAGGTCTTCCCGTCGTGACGACACGCGCCGGCGCCGAGCGTTGAGAACCACATGTTGCCCGCCTTGTCCTCGATGATTTCGAAGATGCGATCGTTGTTCAGCCCGTCGTGTGCCGTAAAGTTCCGGAACGTCTTGCCGTCGTAGCGACTCACGCCACCACCATCGGTGCCGAGCCAGATCCGCCCGCGCCGATCGCTGTAGATGCAGCGCACCTGATTGCCGGCGAGACCGTCCTTCGTCGTGTAGCTCGTGAAGGATTTGCCGTCGTACTTGTGCGCACCCTCGCCGTCGGTGCCGAACCATAAGTTGCCGGCTTTGTCCTCGGTCATGCCGAAAACCACTTTCGGAGAGAAGCGTGACGCGGGGTTTTCAACATCGACCCTCGGAATGGGGAACGGGACGAACGAATTGCCGTCGAAACGGCAGACCCCTTCTTGCGTTCCGACCCAGATGGTGCCGGCTCGATCCCGCATCATGTTCCAGACCTCGTTGTCGAGCAGGCCATTCGCCACCGTGTAGTTGGTGAACTTGCCGCTTTCGTAGCGACTGACTCCGCCATCCGTGGCGAACCACATGGCACCGCCGCGGTCTTGCAGGATCCCACGAATCGCAGTGCCGCCGAGTCCCTGCTCAACGCTGAGGAAAGTCAGGGACTTGCCGTCGTAACGGCCGACTCCGTCGCTATTGGTCCCGAACCAGAAGTCGCCACTCCGGTCCTGGAAGACCTCGCGAACGTACTCACTGATTTGCGCGGCTTGGTCGTGAGCCGCGGTCGGTGCGGCTGGGCTCTTGTCCTGCCCGGCGGTGTAGGCAGAGAGCGCGGCGATGAGGGAAAGAGCGAGTGACGTGTGACTGAGATGCATGGTTCGTAGCGGGGCCGATCGGGCAGGTTCCGGCGCGGAACCAATGTCCGCGGCATGGTACGTGGGTGGGAGTTGCTCTGGGACAGAGGTGGTCTCCTGACCCCGACCGTCGTGATTGGATGGATTGCCGGAGTGAGAGCCGTTCTGGCGGCGGTGCGCTGCGGTCCACGCTCGCACCAGGGTTGTGATCCGCTGCTCGACCCTGAAATTCCATTGGCTGGTCGAGCACATCGGGCCGCAGCACTCCACCAACTTGCCCAGCGGCTTGTCCCTCCCGAAAACCTTGTCCGCAGTTCCGACGCGGCAATTCCCCGGGAGGCTCACGGGCTCTGTGCCGAATCTGCTCGCGATTTCAACGGCGCTCAGGGGCGCGAACTTCGCTCATAGTCGATCCGACGGTCCTGCCCGCCGCGCACCTACTTGCGACACGTTCTCAACTGATCGCCGCCCGATGTGGCTGTCAAAAACCCCGCATTTGTCCGCCTTTGGCCACACTCACGTGCCCGTCAAGTGGTCAAAAATGTCGCTTTCCGCCGCTTTTGGCCACTGTCCGAGTCGTCAATGCCGCCAGATTCCCAAGGTCGGTGTCGGGGGTTCGAATCCCGTCGCCCGCTCCAACGTCAGTCGCACGCCCGACTCACTCGCCGCGCGCGTGGTCGAAGCGGAGAAGCTAGCGCTCTCCGAGCGCGATCCGTAGGCACGTGAGCGGGCATTCGCGAGCCTTGGCGGCCGCCCGCAGGCTCGCCAGGAACCCAGCCAAGCCCGGACCGCAATCGTTCGACTCGCGAGTTCAACGCGAGTCTTTCTTGCGCACAGCGCGCTTCGTCGACTGACTCGGCAGCGGTGCTCCCAGCAATTCATCCAGACGCGCCAGAGCGAAAGAAATCGGCAAAATCTCGATGCCCTGATGGTGCGCGCGCTGCGTGCCCGAATGCACGAAGAAGGTCTTCGCCATGGGGTAGTCCTCGCGGAAGGCGAGCAGCGACTCGAGGTCCTCGTCGCGCAGGCGATCGGAGCGCTTGACCTCAAAGGCCAGCAACCCACGCTCGCCGTACAGCACGAAATCGACCTCGAGACCGCTGCCCGTGCGCCAGTAATGGAGTTGGTAGCCGAGGTCGAATGCGTCGTTCAGCGCGCGCAGGTTGGAGAGCAGCAACGTTTCGAGCGCGGCCCCGTCGATCTCGGCCTCGGTGTCGAGGGGGCCGCGCGGTCGCAGGGCTCGAAACACGCCCGCGTCGAAGAAGTAGAACTTCGGATGGCCGACCAGACGACGCTTCGCGCGCCGCGCGAACACCGGCAAGCGCACGGCAAGCAGCAGATCCTCGAGCAAGGTGAAGTGGCTCTCGACTACCTTCGTGTGGACAGAGCACTCGCGTGCGACCGAGGCCATGTTCAACACGGAACCCTGCGAGAAGCTGGCCGCCTCGAGGAACCGTGCGAAACCGCCGATTTCGCGCACGAGCCCTTCCTGCTGCACTTCCTCGCGCAGATACGTGCCCACGTAGTCCCCCAGGTAGCTGGCCGGATCGTCCGTCGTACACGCGAAGGGTAGCGTTCCAAAGCGCAGCGCTTTGGCCAACTCGAAATCGGGCCCAAGCTCGCGCGCTGTGAGCGGGTGCATGCGCAACGTGCGCGCGCGACCCGCCAGGAGATTCGCACCGCCACGCCGGAGCTTGCGCGCGCTCGAGCCGGTCATCGCGAAACGCAGACCGCGCGCTTCGATCAGCCGATGGACTTCGTTCAAGAGCTCCGGAGCACGCTGGATCTCGTCCAGGACGACCCAGCCCGAGTGCCCCTCCGGGACCATCTCGGCGATCCGCTCCGGTGAGGCCGACAGACGCTGATAGGTGCTCGACCGCAGGAGATCGAAGACCAGGGCATCCTCGAGCTGAGCCTTCATCCAGGCCGTCTTTCCAGTGCCACGTGGCCCGAACAAGAAGAAGCTCCGCGTGGGAGGCTTTAGCAGACGCGAGTACACAACTCTGTTTTAGCACGAAAAAACGAGTTGGCAACTCTCAACTGCAGGGGGGCCATTCGGGCGCTCGTCCGAACCCAGCAACCAGCGCGAGTGGCCTGTCCTTCCCGAAAACCTTGTCCGCAGTTCCACCGCGGCAATTCTGAGGGGTGTGGGTTGTCCCGTAACTCCTTCCGTTTCGATCTAGCCGACCAACGGACGAGACGCCGCGCCATCGAGCCGCGTTCCCCTGCGCTCGCCCTTCCTTACATTGTCTCCTCGCCCGATCAGTCCGTGGGCGGACCGTCCGTCCGGCTCCCCGACAATGCACTGCAGTCTGGGCGGGGGGGATGGCGGGCGAGTATCGGACGCTTCCGAAGGATCCGTCGGGGCTGACAAGCGGGCGAGCGATGAGCGAGCCGCAGGCGGCAAGTTCGGCTCTGTGAACTCGGGGCCGATGCCCGCATCGGAATCAAGTTTGGTCCCCGGCCCCGCGGCCCCAAAGATCGTCGAAATCGTCACGAGAATCAGCGCGCGCCTCGCCCTACTCTTTGCCTGAGCAACGCAGGTGCGCCCGCCCTCAATGCGAGCGAGGACGTGCGCAGGGAAGCCAGCGCTGCTCACATAGAGGCCGACGACCAGGCAAGTGGTCGTCGGCCTCGCTTTTTTCGCGCGTGGACGCGCACTGCGCCGCCGACGATGGGTGAGACGCAAGGCGCGAGGGGCTGCGAAGTCTCCCTCGAACTCACACACTTGCGACGTGCAGTCTTGCGCCTCGTCCTAGTTGCAAATCGTGAAGTGCAGCCCGTTCGTCAGTGTCGTGTTGTTCGGCGGCGAGAAGCCCGGGTCGCGGCCCCACCATTGCGAATCGACGGTTGTGCCGGGTATCAGCAGCGACGGGTGCGGATTGCCGCCGAGCGCTCCGACGGCGAACGCATTGAAATCGATCGAGTACATTCCCGAGCAATCGGCGGCTGGAAGCGGAGTTCCGCCCGAGTTGGTCGGCACTGCACGCTTGATCGGTGCCGCGACGCACAGCGTGCCTCCGGAGAACGGAACGGCGGCCGGACCGTTGTTGCCATAGAGCAGCAATCCCGGTTTCTGATTGCGAACGTTCGAGCCGCTGATCGTAAATCCGCTGCCGGCGCTCGCGCTCGACGTGCCGACCGAAGTCATTGCAGGCAGGCAGCCAAGCGAGTTGGTTTTCGAAACGCAGTAGGTGGTGGGGACTGGGCACGTTTGTTCCACGAGCGCAAAGCTGAGTGGGCCGGAGCCCCCGATCTGACTGTAGGCGTAGCCGGAAAGCGGTGCCGCCGCATCGCACTGTCCGCTGGCATTGGCCCCCCAGCCCACGATCAGGCCGTCGCTGCGGCGTGCCAGCGAATGCGAGCTGCCCGCCGCAATCTCCACGTAGGTGAGCCCGACTGGAAGCGCGGGCACGTTGCACGCACCGGTCCCGTTGTATCCAAAGGCCACGACCGAGCCGTCAGAGCGTCGCGCGAGCGTGTGTGTGGATCCTGCCGCGATTTCGACGTAGCTCAGCCCAGCGGGAAGTGCCGGCACGTTGAGCTGGCCGAAAGCACTGCTGCCCCACGCCACCACGGAACCGTCGCTGCGACGCGCGACGGTATGGTCGTCGCCCGCCGCGATCTCGACATACGTGAGACCTGCGGGAAGCACAGTCACGTTGCTTTCACCATAAGAATTGGAGCCCCACGCAACGGCAGATCCGTCGCTGCGCAGCGCGGCACAGTGAGTATCTCGGGTCGTGAGTTGGACGTAGCTCAGTCCGGCGGGAAGTGCCGGCACGTTGCGCTGGCCGTCTTCGTTGTTGCCAAAGCCGACGACTGTTCCGTTGCTGAGGCGCAGGAGCGTGTGTCCGATCCGAGAGAAAGTAATCAAGGACGTCCCGCCGCCAGCCGCGGCTTCGACGTACTGAAGACCGGCGGGGGGCGCAGGCAAAATGCACTGGCCGTCTCGGTTGGCACCCCAGGCTGCGACCGTTCCGTCGCTGCGCAGGGCCACTTTGTGAGTGCCAAGATCGCTGAAAGCGAGAGTTCCACCGCCGGCCGCGATCTGGACGTACGCGAGGCCGCCCTGGACCGGAGGCACATTGCATTGGCTTTCGGTGTTGTCTCCCCAATCCACCACTGTCCCGTCCGAGCGCCGCGCGACCCCGTGGATCAAACCCGTCGAGATCTCGACGTAGGTCAGTCCGATGGGGAGCGGCGGCACGTTCCCCTGGCCCCAGTTGTTGTTGCCCCACGACAGGACCACCCCGTCGCTTCGTCGCGCGAGCGAGTGGAACGCGTTCGCAGAGATCTCGACGTAGCTGAGTCCCTGGGGAAGTCCGGGCACGTTGCATTGGCCCCATGTATTGCCACCCCAAGCAACGACGGATCCATCGCTGCGTCGCGCGACGCTGTGCACCCCCCCTGCGGCGACCTCGACGTACGAGAAGCCGATGGGCAGCGCGGGAACGTTGCATTGGCCGCCGGCGTTCGATCCCCAAGCGACAACGGAACCGTCGCTCCGCACAGCGATCGAGTGCCTGAAAGAGGCTCCGATTCCGACATACGTGAGTCCGGCCGGAAGCGGCGGCACATTGCACTGTCCGTCGCCGTTGTATCCAAAGCCGACGATCGATCCGTCGCTGCGGCGGGCGAGGGAGTGAAGACCGCCGGTCTCGACCTCGACGTAGCTCAGTCCGGCCGGCAGTGCCGGCACGTTGAGCTGGCCCCAGGTGTTGTCTCCCCAGCCCACGAGTGTTCCGTCGCTGCGCCTGGCAAGGGTGTAAGCCTCGTCCACATCCCCGTGCGCCGCGATCTCGACGTAGGTGAGACCGGCGGGCAGCGCGGGCACGCTGCACTGGCGACGACTGTTGAGCCCCCACGCCACGAGGGATCCGTTGCTACGGCGTGCGACCGTGTGGCTACATCCCGCGGCGATCTCGACGAAGGTCTCGTCGTTCCAGCGGCTGTCGAACGCCTGCTCGCCAAAACCGACGATCGCCGTCTGAGCAGTTGCAGTGCCCGAGGTCGCAAGGAACACGGCGACGGCGTTGAACAGGAGTCCGAGGGCCCAATGATTCGGTTGGTTCATGACAGCGTCCTTCGCTCGCCTAGCAGCCCGCCAGAAAAAGTCCCTGCTGCGGCGGAGCGTGCTTCGGCGATGCTGCGTCGCGCTCGGAAATGGGTGCTCGGCGGCCAGGAAGGCCGCCTCCGCGCCCATTTCTGTCGCGCTCCTTGCCTCGCCTTCCCACGCTCCGCCTCGCAACGGGACTTTTTCGACGGCCTGCTAGGATCTGGTCACCGACCCAGCCTGCAGCAGGCGGGTTCCTCTCCATCAGCGTAAGCGCGAAGCCGGATTCCCACCAGAATGCTCGCAGCAACGCGAGCGCCGCCGCCACCGGGTGTGGAGATCCGCGCCCCCGCTCGCGCCGCAAAAGGGCGGTTGGGAGTCCCACAACTTTTTCCACCTTGACGTTGTCGGTCGGCGGACGAGCAGCCTTCTCCAGGCATTCCGCGGAGCAGGAGTCCGCTCCAGCGCGCAGGTTCTGCTCGAACAAACAAGCGGGCCGCGCGCGTACAACTCCGCGCGCGGCCCCGTGCACCGACGGATCGCCGATGAAGTCTGCTTTACAGGATCGTGTATTGGAGCGCGTCCGAGAGCGTCGTGTTGAACGGCGGCGAGTAACCCGGATCGCGACCCCACCACTGACAGTTGACCACCGTGCCGGGCACAGTCAGCGCCGGCAGCGGCGAGCCGCCGACTGCGCCGACCGCGAAGGCGTTCATGTCGATCGTGAACACGCCGCTGCAGTCTTGCCCCGTCGGAGAGCCTCCGGAATTGGATGGGGCCGCGCGCTTGACCTGGCCGAAGATGCACAACGTCCCGCCCTGGAACGGGAGCGCGGCGCGGCCGGTGACACCGTAGACGAGCAGACCGTTCTTGTTGTTGAGCACGTTGGCGGTGTTGACCACGAAGCCCGAGCCAGAGGTCGCGCTGGGAGTGCCGGTGTAAGTGATCGCGGGCGTGCAGCCGAGCGAGTTGAGCTTGGCCGTGCAGTAAACCGTCGGCAACTCGGGAATCGTGATCACGAAGGCTTCGCGGTTGAACGACGGGTTCAATCCGTGGCCGTACAGCACGCTACCATCGGCGGAAATGCCGGAGACTTGTTCCAGGACCCAGCCGGAAACCTGGGGCGCACCGTGGGCAACCAGGTAGTCGCTGAGCAGCATCATCGGGCTGCCTTCGCGCCAGAAGAACAGAGGCTGGACCGCGCCCGGACCGAAGGCGGAAACGCCCGAGTAGCCCACAACGGTGCGGCCGTCGTCGCTGACGCCCGTCGGATGCGTTTGGTGCGTGCCCCAACCGAAGGGATCGACCGGCGTCGTGCCGAGGTCGATGATTCCGTTGGTCGGATCCCAGCGGAAAGCGTGCTCCTCACCCCAGCCGGAAGGCGTCGACAGGCCGGTAGAGGATTCGCCGACCACATAGGCGCCGTTCGCGCTCACGGCCCAGCCTTGGCTCCAGCCGTCGATCGGGTACAGCGGATCCAAGCAGCCGGTCAACGTCTCCGACCCGTTGGTCCACACGGCTCCACGCCACACGCCCGTCGTCGGATCGGAGTCGAAGCCGGTGATGGTCGAGCCGTTGCCCGAAGTGCCGTCCGCGCGTGAGTCGCTCGGATTGCCCTGGATCACGCCGAGGTCAACGATTCCGGTGCCCGCACTCCAGCTGAACGCGTGAGCGTTATTGGCCGTCATCCAACCCAATCCGACCACGACCGAACCGTCGGCGCTGATGTCGTGAGCCGAAGAAACCGAGGTGCCGCTCTGGCTGATCAGACCGCCGAGGAAGGTCCATTGACCGGTGGCCGCGGACCAACGCGCCGCTTCGTCGTCGCCGTTCGGTTTGGGCATCGTGCCGCAGACGAATTGGCCGCCGTTGGAGACTGAATAGCTCGAATAGACTCCGCTGGTGCCGGGGATCGGCGTCCAGGTCGGGTTGGCGCTGGTCCAGAGGTAGGCCTGAATGCCGTCAGCGGCGACGAAGGTGCTGCCGTCGGCCGACATGTCCTGGACACTGACGTAGCCGCCGCCGCCCGGCGCACCCAGGGACTGGAAGGTTGCTTGGGCGCTGCCCGACAAGGAGAGTGCCGTGAGCGCGAGGGCCCCGGCGACGTACTGGGTCTTGGTGTTCATCTGTGGTGCGGCGGATTTGCCGCGAGTTGGCAATGGAGTGAGCGGAGCTGGACCACTCATTCCGTCGGGTGGCCGCTAGCGTTAAAAAATCGTCTCTCCACATCAGCGCCGACCGCGCGATACCGTTGGCCGCAATTTCTGAACAATCCTTCGCCGCCCAGGGAGACTGCCTCGCATGGCTGTGCAAGAATGCCGTAATGCATTGGAATGACTAGGTTTGTGGCTGATTCTGCGTTGGCCAGCGGTGGCACACGCAAGTCGAGGCGGGGGCAAGCCTCCAACGCGAATCGTGCACAGCCATGCGGGGCAGTCTCGGTCGAGTGCCTCGGTGGATGCTCAGGTCTCGGGAGTCTTGAGGTGCGCCGAAAGCCGCGCCAGGGCCAGGAAGAGGCGTCCGCGGGACTGCGACTGCGTGCATCCGAGCCGCTCGGCGACATCGGCGTGGGTCAGACCGTCGATGTGGATCATGCGGATGATCCCGCGGTCCGTGTCCGCGAGTTTGTCGAGGCCTGACGCGAGGCGGCTGATGTCCTCGCGCAGCATGGCCTCGCCGCTAGGCGAGCCCAGGGTCCTGACCAACTTCGCGATCTCCTCGATCTGCCATTCATCGGAAAGGTCCGCCTCGCGCGCGATCTGGTCGCGTTTGCGCGAGCGATAGAAACGCCGGCGATCGATCAATTTGCGCAGCGCCACCTGCAAGAGCCATTTGCGAAAGGCCGCCTCGCCCTGGAACTCGAAGCGGCCGCGCGACTGCAGCACCTCGCGGCAGATGGACTGCACGAGGTCGGCGCAGGATTCGCGCTGGGCGAGACCCGCGCCCATGTTCTTGCGCACGTAGGACTGCAGGTCCTCGAGATGGCGCTCGAGCAAGGACTCGAGCGGCGGACCTGTGGGTTCGGGGAGGACCATGGTTCGAACAGCACTCCGGGAACAGGCTGCGGACGGGCCGAGGCCAGCTTGGCGGCACACCGCGGAGAAGGGAAGGATACCGGGCTCCGGCGGGTGCTGCCGAGGGGCCGCGCCAGGGCCGGATCCGCGCAATGGCAGGGGCGATTTCGTCTCCAGGGGCCGATTCGGGGCTACCCTTCATGGCGATGCCGGACGCGCAGCCTGAACCCCGAACGGGCGAGGAGTTGGTGGACGAACTGCTCGTCGATCTGCTCGAGCGCATCACAGCGGGGGACGGCGCGGCGTTGGAATCGATCTGCGCCGCGCACCCCGAAGTGGCGGACGAGATTCGTGCTCGCTTCACGGCGTTGCGCGAGATGAACCTGCTGCCCAGCGACGGCGCGGCGATGGCCTTTCCCGAGCGCCTCGGCGACTTCCGCCTCGTGCGACGTCTCGGCGGCGGCGGCATGGGCGTGGTCTACGAGGCCGTGCAAGAGTCGCTCGGTCGCGTGGTCGCGCTGAAATTGATTCGACCTGAGCACCTCTACTTCGATCGGTCGCGCGAGCGCTTCCGGCGCGAGACCGAGGCAGTGGCGCGCTTGGCCCATCCGGGCATCGTCACGATCCACACGGTCGGCGAGGCGCAGGGCACGCCCTACTTCGCGATGGAACTGATCCGTGGCGCGACGCTGGCGCAGGTGATCGAGCAGGTCGCGGGGCTCGCGCCCGAGAGCCTGCTGGGTTCGGACCTGCGCGCCGCGGTGCAGTCGCTGACTCCAGAAGATTCCGACCACGCCGCCGAGCAGGCGTCGGAACTGTTCGCGGGTTCTTGGGCCGAGACCAGCGCGCGCGTGATCGTGCGCATGAGCGAAGCGCTGGCTCACGCCCATGGCCGGGGCGTGCTGCATCGCGACATCAAGCCGTCGAACATCGCAGTGACCAGCGCGGGCCGCGTGGTTCTGCTCGACTTCGGCCTCGCCGGACTCGAGCACGAGCTGCGTCTGACTGCGACGGGTTCGGCGCTCGGCTCCGTGCTCTACATGGCGCCCGAACAACTGAGCGGGCGCGCCGACGAAATCGACGCGCGCACGGACGTGTATGCCCTGGGCGTGACGCTGTACGAGTTGCTCACGCTGCGCGCGCCGTACGGTGGCTCGGATTCGGAGCAAGCGCGCGCCGCGATTCTCGAAGGCCGGCCGCCGCTGATCCGCGCTCGCCAGCGCAACGTGTCGAGGGACCTCGAGTTGGTCTGCCTCAAGGCGATGGATGCCGATCGCGCTCGGCGCTATCCGACGATGGAGGCCTTCGGCTCCGACTTGCGCGATGCGCTCGAGGGACGGCCGATCCAGGCCCGGCCGCCGAGCGCGGCCTATCGCGTGCGCCGTTGGATCCGCCGTCATCCGGCGACGACGACGGCCATCGCGGCGGGCGCGCTCATGGTGATCGTGCTGCCCACGGGGCTGTACTTGCAGCAACGCGCCAACAGCGCGCGACTGCAGACCGCGCTCGAGGCAGCGACGCAGGCCGGATTGCACGCCGCGAACGAGGGCGCGCGCGCCAATGCCCGCGCACAAGAGGCCGACGAGGTGGCCGGCTTCCTGGTCAAGATGTTCGCGGCGGCCGACCCCTACAGCGCGGGAAGGCGCGACATCACGGCGCGCGAGATGCTCGACGACGGACTGGCGAGGGTCGAGACGGACTTGACGAATCAGCCTGAATTGCAGGCCAATCTCCTGGAGCGCATCGGCGAGTCCTACACGAACTTGGATTTGTATTCGCATGCGATCAGGCCCTTGCAGCGCGCGCTCGAGTTGCGCCGTTCCTTGCACGGCGAAGATGCGATTCTGACGGCCTCGACCAAGTTCTTGCTGGCATCCGCTTCGCGTCTGGCCGGAAGACCGGGCGGTGCCGCGCTGCTGCGCGAAGCCCTGGCCGTGTTCGAGCGCGAGCCCGACATGAACCCCGTGGCCTTGATCAACACCTACACGCTGCTTGCAGCCTGTCTCATGGACGAAGGCTCGACGGAAGAACCTCTCGAGTGGCTCGGTCGCGCGCGCGAATTGGCCGGCGAATCCCTGGGCGAGTCGCAGCCGGAGATGGAGTGGATGGTGATCACCATGCTGGCCGGCACCCACGAGCGTCTGGGTCATCACGAGCAGGCGGAGCAGGTGGCGCGCGAAGCGCTCGTATTGACGGGCTCCGCGGGGGCTCGCGCCGATCCCTGGCACGTGGCCGGCCTGAACACGCTCGGTCTTGCGTTGGCGAATTCCGGACGGCTGCAGGAAGCGCGCAGTGTCTACGAGGAACTGCTGCCGCGGGCGCTTGCTTTTTACGGCGAAAACAACGTCGTGTACGCGCAGCTGCAAGTCGACTTCGCCGCACTGCGCGCGCTCCAGGGCGAGCGCGCGCGTCTCGCGGACTCCGTGCTGCAGCCGTTCAAGCTCTTGCGCGCAGGACTTGGGATCGCCAATCGCAAGGTGCTCACGGCCGCGGAGACCGTGGTCAACGCATTGCTGATCGAGAATCGCGTCGACGAATGCCAGGAGCTGTTGCGCGGCTGCTTGGCCGAGTTGCAGAGCGCCGAAGTGCCGGACGATTCGGCTCGCGCGCGCGTGCTCCAGCTCATGAGCCTGGTCGCCTTCATGCGCGGCGACAAGCAGGGCACCGCGCGCTCGCTGCGCGATGCCATGGCGTTGACCCACAGCGGCGATGTCTGGGACGACTCGTGGCCGCAGGCCCTGCTGGCGTATTCTCTCGCCGATGATCCCGCGACCAGCGCTGAAGCGGTTCTTGCCGCCGAAGGGGTGCCGGACTTCGCCTCCGCTCACGCAGCCGCGATCGCACGCTACGCCTTGGTGCGCGCGGCCAGCGCCAACGGCCGCGCGAGTGAAGTTGAAAAACTGCTCGACGGACTCGCGCCCTCGGCCGGCCCGCAGGTGCCATGGGCGCTCTCGGCCCTGCGAATCCGTCGAGCCGAATGTTTGATTGGCAGCGGCGACACAGCGGCTGGGTGCGCGCTGCTGCAGCAGAGCCTGGCTGAACTCGAATCGGCGCTGGGCGCGAATCATCCGGAGTCGCTCGAAGCCCGCGCGCGAATCGAGGCCGGCGGCGCGCTCGAGCTGTGCCGGAAGCTCGCTGCGGATCTTGGGCGCTGACGCCGCCTGCCCATTTCCGCGTCAGTTGGCGGCTCGCGAGGTTGCGAAGCACACGGCGACGGAATGTCGATCCGAGTTCACGCACAAAGCCTTGAAGTCCGCGTCCGATACCGACAGGGCGGCCAAGAGCGACTCGATCCCGCTTTGCTTTCCGGCGATCAGAGACGTCGCTGCGATCCCGGCCTGCCTCGGCAACGCAGGGTGGCCGGGGACCTGACGCGGTGTCTGGCCCCGTTGCCGCGGGATCCCCAACGCGGTCGGCACTCCAGGCTGCGCTGCCGGTGCTAGAGTGCGCCCAACGCGAGGCGCGCGCAGCGCCGATTCAGAGAGAGGAACGCATGGACCGCGAACCCAATAACGACTCCGAACTCAACTCGGAGCTGCAGGCTCTGCGCCGGCGCATCGCCGATCTGGAGGCGAACATGGGTCGGCTGCGCAGCGAATCGCAACGCGATCGGCTGTTCGCCGAAGCCGCCGACGAGGGCCTGTGGGCCATCGACGCACAGGAGCGAACCGTGCACGCGAATAGCCGCATGGCACGGATGCTCGGCACGACGGTCGAGGCAATGCTCGGGACATCGCTTTTCGATTTCATGGATGAAGCCGGGATCGCGCAGTGCCGCGACAATCTCGAACGTCGCCGCAAAGGCGTGAGCGAACAGCATGACTTCGTCTTCGTGCGTCGCGACGGTGGACGCGTACACACGAGCATGCGCACGTCGCCGATCATCGACGCCGCCGGCGTCTACCAGGGTTCCGTGGCGCTCGTCGCCGATGTCAGCGAGCAGCGCGCATCGGCCGCGCAGTTGTCATTGCACAAAGACGAGTTTCGCATGATCTTCGATGCGGCTCCGGCCATGATCTGGTTCAAGGACGGCGAGAATCGCATTCTGCGCGTGAATCGATGCGCTGCCGCGGCCTCCGGACTGTCGGTAGCGCAGATCGAAGGCCGCTCGACGTACGAGCTTTTTCCAGAACAGGCGGCCGCCTATCACCGCGACGATCGCGAAGTCATGCGTTCCAATCAGCCCAAGCTAGGAATCGCCGAATCGATCGTCACGGCCTCCGGCGAGACGCGCTGGATCCTCACCAACAAGATGCCGTGCAGGGACGAGCGCGGTGACGCCATTGGAGTCCTGGTGTTCTCGCTCGACGTCACGGAGGCCAAGCGCGCCGAGGTCGCGCTCGCGGAAAGCGAGGAACGCTATCGCGACCTGGTCGAGACGACGCAGGACCTGATCTGGTCGGTCGATGCTCAGGGATGCTGGACGTTCGTCAACCGTGCCGCGACCAGGCGCATTTACGGGAGGGAACCCGAGGAATTGCTCGGGCATCCCTTCAGCGAATTCGAGTCCGCGGAGCAAAAGCTCAAGGATCTCGAGGTCTTCGAGCGTATCAAGGCCGGCGCAGCGCACTTCAACTATGAGACCGTTCACCTGCACAAGGACGGCCGGCCGGTTAACCTCAATTTCAATGCGATCGTGCTGCGCGATGGCGCGGGCACCGTGATCGGCACGACCGGTACGGCGAGGGACATCACGGAACGCAAGCAGGCCGAGGCGGAGCGCGAGGAGCTGAGCGTCAAGCTGGTGCAGTCGCAGAAGCTCGAGAGTCTTGGCGTACTTGCGGGCGGCATTGCGCACGACTTCAACAACTTGCTCGTCGGCATTCTCGGGAATACTGAACTGGCCCTGATGGACATGCCGCACGATTCGCTGGAGCGACAAGCGATCGAAAGCGTGGGCGTCGCGGCGCGGCGTGCTGCGGACTTGGCGCGCCAGATGCTCGCCTATTCGGGCCATGGAACGTTCGTCGTGGAGTCCCTCGATATTTCACGCGTGGTCAACGAGATGGGGCATTTGCTCTCGGCCGTGATCTCCAAGAAAGCCGAGTTCAAGATCCACGCGCAAGCCGGGCTGCCCGCCATCGAGGGCGACGCCACGCAGCTCAGGCAGGTGATCATGAACCTGATCACCAACGCATCAGACGCGATCGGCGAACACAGCGGTTCTATTTCGGTCACCAGCGGTGTCATGCAGGCCGACCAAGACTATCTGGCGGGCACGTACATCAACGATGCGCTGAATCCGGGCCGCTACGTTTTCGTGGAAGTATCCGACACCGGCTCTGGAATGGACGCGGCGACGTCAGCGCGCATCTTCGAGCCGTTCTTCACGACGAAATTTCCGGGCCGAGGTCTTGGTCTTTCGGCCGTGCTCGGCATCTTGCGCGGCCACCGAGGCGCGATCCGTGTCCACAGCGAAGTGGGTCGCGGCACGACGATCAGAATCTTGCTGCCGGCGAGCCTGACGCTGCTGGAGTCATCGACACCCAAGGCAGGCGGTCCGCGGGCAACTCAGGATGGATGGCGAGGCCAGCGTGTCGTACTCGTTGTCGACGACGAGGAAATGGTGCGGACAGTGACCAGGAAAGTGCTCGTCCGCGCGGGATTCGAGGTCATCACCGCCGAGGATGGTCGCGACGCGCTGACCATTTTTCGTGAACGTCGCGCTCAGATCGTCGTCGTGCTGCTCGACATGACCATGCCGCACCTGAGCGGTATAGAAACGTTCCACGAGCTTCGACGCATCGACCCCAATGTGCGCGTCGTGCTGACCAGCGGATACAGCGAGCAGGAAGCCACGCAGCGCATGCTGGACAGCGGCCTGGCAGGCTTCCTGCACAAGCCCAGCACTGCGGATGAAATGATCGCGAGCCTGCGCGCGGCCCTCGCGTACTGAGTCAGGTACTTCCCCACCCTACCTTTTCGCCGAGTACGCGCGCCCGCGCGCGCACAATCGGGAGAAGGCAGGGTGGGGAAGTACCTGACTCAGTGCTCGTCCTCGCCCCTCAGCCACGCCGGCAAGGGCGGCCGTTGAATGGTCTGCCAGACGGCCTCGTAGAAGTTGGTGGCTCCGCGCAGATCGGCTTGGGCGCCCACAAAGAACGGCGGCGTGTTTCCGCGCGTGGCGGGGAATCCGAAAAAGGGCCGCATCACGAAAGCAGCTTGACCGCCGACACCCAGCGAGAGCGTCAGCCAGGCCGCGACCAGGAACCTCGCGCGTGTCGCCACGAGTCCGTGGCGCGTGAACAACTCGCGCGTCTGACGCAGCAGAGCCAGCGAGCCCGCGACCGCCATGATCGCCATGTTGAAGGCCAGGAAAGAATCGTAGCTGCCGAGTTTGCCGTCATCGTTGGCGCGCGCAGTCCAGGCCAGGAAAAGCACGGCGGGGGAAAGGCTCGCCAGCAGCACGGACATGTCGTGGAACAAGCGACCGGTTGCGCGCTGCACCTCGAGGAACGAAAGCGGAGCAGCGAAGAGCCGTGCCACAATCCAATACGCGAGCGAGCAGACAATGGCCGTGATTGCGATCAGCAACGGGAACTTGAGCATGTTCCGCGTCGCGTACAACTCGCTGTGGGCCGACCCCAGCGCAAACCCAAAGGCCGCCGAACACGCGAACGTGGTCAGCACTGCGCGCATCACCCACCCAGGTGCAGCACGGAAGCCATGCGCAGGATCACGTGCAGGAACACGGCGTGCCAGACGATCAGGACGAGCGCGAACAGATTCGAAGGCGCAGCGACGCGTGCCGCGATCCAGGTGCGCCACAACTGCGCGATCCCAGCGACGACAGCAATCGACAGGAGCACATTCGAGATCGAACGCCAGGGCACGACGCCTTCCTCGTTGGTCATCGTGAATCGCAGGAAGGCCAGGATGGGCGCGAAGCCCACGCTGAACAGCGCAGCGACCGCGGGGATCGTCAAGCCGAGCACCAGGATCTGTTCCAGCCGCATGCGCTGACCGAGGTAACTCGAGAAAACGAACAGCGACGGCAGGCAGATCATGGTCGAGCCCAGCGTCAGGGCGACGATTTTCCACCAATCATCGATCGAGAGCACCAGACCGTAGGGGATCGCGTACAGGAGGCTCGTCAACAGCAGGATCAGCGCGATCCGTCCGAGCGCGACGCCGGCGACGACGTTCGCGCCGACACGATCCGGCGAGGCCAACGCAATGTCGATGGCGCGCAGCGGATGGCTCAGCGCCTCCTTCACGAACTGCCCATCGAGCGGAAGCGCGGCCGGACGCGCCGCAGCAGGGGGTGGCCGTGTAGGCAGCGAAGCCGCAGGCTCCTCGGGCGGAATTTCAGGTGTCCGGTCCATGCAGGAAGACTAGCGCTTCCGCCGAGGCCGGGTACCGAG
>JANMRV010000078.1:0-6841 GCA_031388685.1 Planctomycetota bacterium | reverse complement strand
TCGATGGCAAGGCGCGCCGACGCAGGCAACCTGCATGGTTTCCGAGGAGGCGCAACGCAGCCAGCGACGGCGGGGGCCGGCGCAATGGATCTGTTATTCCGTGACAGAGCCTTAGTCTTGGAGAACTCATCCGCGCCGCGGCTGCGCTTGGGCCAAGCCCGCCGGCGCTCCGAAACAGGCTTCAGCGCGCCCGTCCCGCAGGCTCGCTCACCCTGTTCAGACCCGAACACGAAGTTCCGCGCGAGTCGGAGTATCTTTTCCAAGTGAACGCTACCTCCGCGATCCCCAGACTCACGAGCGCTCCGGCGCAGGCCGCGGATCAGGGGCGATCACGGCTCCAGGACAGCGCGCGCGCCGGACTGTTCGCGCTGCTGGTCCTATTCCTCGGCTGGAAGACCTACAGCCTGCGCAGCGGCAATTACCGCATCCAGGAAGCCTGGTCGGCGTGGCAATACGCGACGACCTTGCCCCAGGACATCTGCCTTTTCGTGGCGGTCTATGTGATCTGGGACCTGCTGCTCGCCAGGCGCGGCCGTCGCGGTCTGTGGGTCACGATCATCCTCTGCGGCTTCCTGCTCTTGTTCCAGTGCGCCGATGCGCGCATGAAAGTGCGCTTCCTGCATCCCCTGTCTTGGCAGTGGCTGCGCTACGCGGTCGAGGAGGCCAGCACCATCGGCCCTGACTACCAGGTGTTCACCGGCAGCAGCTACTGGATGCTCGCGCTCGCATCGTTCGGCGTGCTGCTCGTGGCCTTCATGTCGCCCTGGATCGTCGTGCTGCGCCAGTTGGCCGCCGTCCTCGGAGTGCTGGAGCGCGGGCTCAGACTGAGGCTCGTCGCGCGCTTCGCCGTGGTACCGCTGTGCATCCTGGTTTTCGTTTCGCCGGCCCAGCCCTATGGCCTGCACCGCAACTTCGTGCTCGCGACGCTGCTGCCTGTCGACAAGCCGGTCGTCGGCTACGACCACCATGAGACGCGCATGAGCGAACAGCCCGTGCGCGTCACGACGGCCGCGAGTTACGCGCACAGCGCTGACCCCGCGCTTGCGTCCTGCCGCGGACGCAACGTCGTCTTGTACGTGATCGAGAGCCTGGCGCGCGAGCAAACCTCGCTGGGCTCGCTGAAGTTGGACACGACACCGCTCTTGTCGCGCATGCTCGAAGAGGGCGGCGTGGAAACGCCTTGTTATGCGCAGTTCGCCAACTCGTCGAAGGCTACCTTCGGCCTATTGAGCGGCGTGTATGCGGCGCAGACCATGGAAGTGCTCGAGTGCGGAATGAGCGCCATGAGCGGGCTGCCGCGCGCCCTGTCCGAGGCCGGCTACTACTCGGTTTGTGTCACGCCGCAGCACCTCTACTATCAGGGCCAGCGCAGCATGTTCCAGAAGCTGGGCTTCCAGGAACTGGTCGCGTTCCTCGACCTGCAGGCGATCGCCGGGAAACAGGGCATTTCCTTCGACGAAACCGGCCCCGCCTCGCGCGACGACCGCTTGATCTTCCTGTGGGATCACGCGCGCCTCGAACAGCGCAAGCCCTTTTTCGCGACGTACTACACGATGTCGTCGCACTATCCTTATCAGTTCCCCGGCAACGCCAAGGGCACGCACGAAGAGCGCCATGCTCGCGCGGTGCGCTACACCGATCAGGTGCTCGGCGAACTTTTGGCGGAGTACAAGCGCCGCGGCCTGTACGACAACACGCTGTTCGTGATCACCGCCGACCACGGCGAAGACTTCTTCGAGGACGGGCGCTTTGCGCCGCGGCACAGTTCGCTGACCGAGAATGCGCACGAGGTGCCGCTGCTCTTCTTCGCGCCGGGCGTGGATCTTTCGCAGTTCAGGTTGGGCCGCGCCCGGCAGGTCGACATCATGCCGACGATTCTCGATCTGCTCGGACTGGCGCCCGAGGGACTTGCGAATTCAGGCGAGTCGCTGCTGCTCGACACGCGCGAGCGGACCCTTTTCCTGCAGTCCTATGGCACCGACCGCACCGCCGCGTTGATCGACGGTCACATGAAATGGATCTGGGACCGCGAGAGCGACACACGTTGGAGCATAGACCTCGCTGCCGATCCACGCGGAACATCAGCGCGCCGCATCGATGAATCGAGCGCGGCGAGCGAAGTCGATGCCGCGCAAGCCGCTACGGCGCGCATGCTCGACTTCGCGATCTACAACGAAGCGTTCTTGCGCGACGTGGTGGCGGGGCGCGTGAACGTCGGCTCGCGACCGTAACGGGGCGTCGCGGCGACTAGGCGGCCTGGTCGGGCAGCTTGTGCACGCGTTTCTTGACGTGCGTGCGGATGTTCAGGATCTCCACGCCTAGCGAGAAGGCCATGGCGAAGTAGATGTAGGCCTTGTCGACGTGCTTGCCCATGGATTCGGCGAGCAGCATGACGCCGATCAGGATCAGGAACGAGAGCGCCAGCATCTTGAGCGTCGGGTGGCGCTCGATGAAAGCCGAAATCCTGCCCGAAAAGACCATCATCACGATCACGGCGATGACCACCGCGACGATCATGGTCTCGACGTGCTTCGCCATGCCCACGGCGGTGATCACCGAGTCCAGTGAGAAAATGATGTCGAGCAGCATGATCTGCACGATCACACTGGCGAAACTCGGGTGAGTGCGCTTGGTCCCTTCCACGTGAACCTCGCCCTCCATGCGCTCGTGGATCTCGTGCGTCGCCTTGGCGACCAGGAACAAGCCGCCGACGAACAGGATGATGTCCTTGCCCGAAAAATCATGATCCAGCACCGTGAACAAGACCTTGGTCAGGCCCATGACCCAGGTGATCCCGAGCAAGAGTCCGATGCGCATCAGCATCGCCATCGCCAGGCCCACGGTGCGCGCCTTGGGTTGCTGTTCCTTGGGCAGCTTGCCTGTGACGATCGAGATGAAGACGATGTTGTCGATCCCGAGCACGATCTCCAGCGCGGTCAGCGTCAGGAGTGCGATCAGGTTCTCGGTTGTGAAGAAGGCTTCCAAGATGGCGGGGTCCTGTGTGGGGCTCAGGAATCGAAAACAAACGGCGGGCTGGGATACAAGGCGTGCAGGCCCGGATTCAGACTGAACAGCGACCGGGCCAATGTGAGCGGTTCGTCGGGCGAAAGTCCAATGCCGGCCGCGAAGTCGGACACGCCGGCCTGCCGGAGGCCGCACAATTCGCCCATGCCGCGCATCGACAAGTCGGCCTCGGCGATCGAGAATCCGTCGCTGTCACGCTCCAGGCGCAGCAAGCGCTCGGCGGCCTTGGGCTTGCCGTAGAGAAAACACGCGCCGGGTCGGACGCCGCGGCCGATCCTGCCGCGCAGTTGGTGCAGTTGCGCCAAGCCCAGCCGCTCGGCGCCTTCGATCACGATGACCGTGGCCTCGGGCACGTCGACGCCGACCTCGATCACGGTCGTCGCCACGAGCACGCGCACTTCGCCGCGTCGAAAACGTTCGAGCCGCGCAGCGCGATCGGCGGATAGCAGCCTGCCGTGAACCAGCTCGACGCCGAACTTCGCCAGGCTGGAGCGCGCAAGACGGGCGAAGCGCGACTCGGCGCTGACGCCCTGCTCCGGCAGAGTTTCGTCGCCGGCCGAGCCGGCCTCGCCGATGCGCGGAACCACCCAGTAGAGACGCTCGCCCGCCTCGAGCGCCGATTGCATGCGCGCGAGCGCGGCCGCGCGCTGTCCCTTCCTGACCCAGAGCGTGGTGACCGTGCCGCGACCCGGCGGTTTCTCGCGCAACACCGACAGGTCGAGATCCCCGTAAACCGTCAGCGCCAGCGTGCGCGGAATCGGCGTCGCGGTCATCAACAGCACGTGCACGTCCAGGCCCTTGCCGGCGAGGCGTTGGCGCTGCTCGACTCCGAAGCGGTGTTGCTCGTCGATCACGGCCAAACCTAGGCGCGCGAAACGCACGGACTCCGAGAACAGAGCGTGCGTGCCGAAGGCGATGTTCGCGCGGCCATCCTCCAGGCGCGCGAGCGCGTCGCGACGCTGCGCGGCGCCGAGCGAGCCGGAGAGCAACACGCACTCGAGTCCGGCATCGGCGCACAGCTCGCGCAGTCCGAGGTAGTGCTGCTCAGCCAGCAGTTCCGTCGGCGCCATGAACGCGGATTGGAATCCGGCCGCGGCGCACAACAGGCTCGCGTACAGACCAAGCGCCGTCTTGCCCGACCCGACGTCGCCTTGCAGCAGCCGGCGCATGGGAATGCTGCGCGCAAGATCGTCGCGCAACTCGGCCGCGATGCGCAGTTGACCGGCGGTGAATGCAAAGGGAAAGCGCGCGCAAAGACCGCGCTCGACTGCGTCCGAGCAAGCGATCCGCGGCGCTTCGCGAGTCGCGTTCGCCGCGCGGCGTGATGCGATCCTCGATTGCAGCACGAGCGCGCGCTCCAGCGCGGCCCGACGCGCAGCGCGCTGGAAATCGTGCACGTCGCGGGCCTGATGCAGCCCGCGAACGCACTCCGCGAGTACGGGCAAATCGTGCTGCGCGAGCCAGGACTCCTGCAGCGGATCGCTCAAAGCCGCGCCGCAGCACTCGACCGCAAGGCGGCACAGGTCCGCGAGAAAGGCCTGCGAGAGTCCTTCGATCTCGGGGTACAGCGCGACGAGCGCACCCGCGACGGGCAAGGGGTTGTCGGCGGTCCCGAGTTTTTGACAGGTCAGGGCACGCCCCTTGGCGTCGACCGTCCGGCCGAAGACATCGATCGCATCGCCGACCTTGAATCGGTCGCGCAACCAGGCTTGGTTGAAGAACAAGACGTCGATGCGGCCGGTACCGTCCTCGACGGCGACGCGCAGCAGCGAGCGCCTGCCAAAACGCGAAAAACTCATCCTGGCCACCCGGCCGGTGATGCGCGCGTCGCCGGCCTCGACCAAGTCGAGCGCGGCGATCGGCTGCGCGGCCGCGAAGGGCTCGACAACTCGCGGCGCGAACAGCAAAAGGTCGCGAACGGTGTGGATACCGCCCTTCGCGAGCGACGCGGCGCGGCTTGGACCTACACCGGCCAGCACCAGAGGCGAGTCCTCGGGGCGCACTTCCCCTGGCGGTGCTAGCGATTTCACGCGCGCGCTCATCGCACGTGGAGCGCGCGACCCAACGCCGCTTCCGCCGGCTTGTTCTGCGGCGTGAAACCGCGCTCCTGCAAGCCTCCGCTTTGCGGATCGCTCCACCAGCACCAAGTGAACAGGCCCGCGGGCGCGATCGACTGTTTGCGTCCGATCTGCAGTGCGCGCAGTAGCGCGTCGTAGAAACGTACTTGCAGGTCGAGATCCACGCCGCCCTGCGGCCGTGACGGTTGAGCCCAGCCCTCCGCGCTCGAACTGATCCCGATGCCGCAGACCAGCGCGCGCACGCCCTGCTGCTTGGAAAGTTCTGCAAGGTGCGCGAAGGATCCGACGATGCGCTGAGTCATCTCCGCCGCGGCGGGGGATTGCTCGCCCTTGGCCTCGCCGAAGGCCACGAACACGTTCTGGCCCATGAAATCGAGGTCTTTCCAGAACTCGATGCCCTGCGCCTCTCCGTCCCAACGCGCCGCATAGGTCAGGCCGCCGGCGAATGCGCTGCGGCCTGCCTGGATCAGGAAGCGCCAGTCATTCCTCAGATTCTCGAGGTCGTTCGCCCGGCGACGATTCTCGTTCGAAGCGCGCGTGACCGTGCTGTCGGGAGACTCCGTCCCAAGCGAGAGCACGTCGACGCCGGCGAGCTCCGCGAGGAGCCCGATGTGCGTCAGGAAGTTGCTCCAGGAGCGGAACAATTCGCGCTGCTTCCTGGCTGTCGACAACAGGACCTGTCCGGCCCAACCGCCGCTTTCCGAGGCGACCAGTTGCGGCAGCAGCGTGACGTCGAGCCCCAGATTCCTGGCGCGCATGATCGTCGCGAACAACGCCGCATCGTCGGCCTGGGTCCAGATTTCGGGGCCCGCTCCGAAGAACCGCGGCTCGCTTTCCTCGAGCGCGCTGCACCATGAAAGCGCCACGGCGCTCGCCCCCAGCTTGCGCAATTCCGCGAGACTCTTCTCGCAGGCGCGCGAACCGAAACCCGCGCAGATCGGGTCCGATTTGGGCCGGCTGGGAAGCAAGCACGCACCGCGCCGCGCGGGCAGCGCGAGCGAAGCCCGACGCCGCTCCACGCGCGCGTTTCGGGCCGCTTCCAATTTGCCCTCGAGCGTACGCGCGAGCCAGGCGCGAAACTCCTCGTCGCCGGGCAGCAAAGTCGTCTCCGGCTTCGCCGCCCATTGCCGTGCGGCGAAGTCTGCGCCCTTCAATTCCTCGCAGCAAAGCAACAACGCGCCGCGCAGCGGCTGAGCCAGGTGGGGCGAAAGCTGCGCGTCGTCGCGCGTGAGTTGCTCCACGCTCGGAACGAGTTCGCCGGTCCACAGGTAGGCGAGCCAGTTCTCCAGTGGGCGGCCGAACCAGGAATCGCAGGCCGCTGCGGCAACTCCGTCGAGCAACCAGCCGGCGGCGGGTTCTCCCGCTGAAACGAGTGCTGTCGCGCGCGCAAGTTCGAAGGGCGAATTGTCGCTCCAGGCCGCCACATGCACGAGCGACAATTCGGCTTCTGGATCGAGCGGGCGCAGCTGCGCCGCGCCGCGCGCGCGGCAGACGCGCGCAAGTTCGTCGGGCGTCTCGAAGACCCGTACGCATAGGCGCAACGGAGCGTCGAAGGGCGTGATCTGCTCCAGACGTTGACGCACGCCGCTGCAGGCGCGGTCCAAACTTGCGAGCCAGCCTTCTTCCACCACTGGATCGAAGGACTGCGCTGCGATCCAGTCGAAGTCCAGGCGCTCGGCGCGCTGCCCGTTCCTCGTCAGTCCCGCTTCCACGGCGGCAACGTCGATCTCACTTGCCGG
>JANMRV010000065.1:0-5087 GCA_031388685.1 Planctomycetota bacterium | reverse complement strand
GTGGTTCCCGAGCAGGCAAAGCCCCGCGGCGAGACCGGCCCCTTCAGGGGTCGACGGATCGATCAGGCCCATCACCAGCTCGAGGCACTCGCGCGGCTTGGCGCCGTAGCCGACCACGTCGCCTAGGCAGACGAAGCGTTCGACCCCTCGGCTACGCGCGTCGGCGACCGCGACCTGGAGCGCCGGCCAGTTGCCGTGCAGGTCAGAGATGATTGCGGTCTTGGGGAAGGTCACGAGGGTTCACCTAAAAAAACAAAGCGCGCGCAGCCCACACGAGCGGACGGCGCGGGGCGGAGAGTATCCTGGTCGAGAGCGGGCCAGGCAAGAAGTCCCCGCGCCGAACTGGCGATAGTCTCGAACCCATGCAGACCAACACCGCCGCCCTGCTGCTGCTTTGTGCCCTTTCGTCCTGCCTGGCCTCGGGTGATCCCGTCCGCGGGCCGTCCGAGGACGATACCGTCCTGGCTCGAGTCGACGGCAAGCCGGTCGCCGGCGCCGCCTACCGGTGCTGGCTCGCGGACGTCTACGGCAAGCCGGCACGCGACGAATACATCGGGCTGTGGCTCATGGAGCGCGAGGCACGGCGTCTTTGCATCGAAGTCAGCGCGCAAGAGATCGACACGGCCCGCGAAAGCTTGTGGACCGGCTGGATCCGTGAACGCCTGAACGGCGATCCTTCGGCACTCGACGAAGAGCTTGCACGGCAGGGCCACGACCGAGCGAGTTACCAGCGCTGGTTCTATTGGCAGAAGCACCGCGAACTGCTCGCTTCGAAGATCATCCGACACGAACGAAAAATCGACGAAACGCTGTTGCAGCAGCGCTTCGAGCGCGACTTTGGCCCCCAAGGAGTGCGCACGCAGGTCAGGCTCCTGGTGCTGACTCGCGCGCGCCTTGCGCTGAAGCTCTCGCAGGAAAAAGGCGCGCGCACCCTGACCGCGGCCGAACTCGACGAGCAGTTGATGGAAAATGCGCAGGCGATTCGCGCGCGCGCGCTGGCCGGGGAAAAATTTGAAGACCTCGTGCGCGCCGAGAGCGACGACCTTGCCGTGCGCAAGAACGGCGGTCTGTGCGACGACCAGCAGTGGCGTGTACGCGGTTTGAGCTTCGTGCACGCCGCCGAGGCCGCGCCGCTGAACGTCGTGCAGGCGCCGGTCGCCAATTCGAGCGGCATCGACCTGTTCGAAGTCGTTTCGCGCGAGCAGACGGCCTACGCGGACGTGCGCGAAAATCTCCGCGCCCAGTTGCTCGCCGAAACTGCGAGCCTCGAGGAGGTCACGGCGCTCGATCGGCGCCTGCGCTCCGCGAGTCGGATCGAGCAGCCCTGAGCGCAACTCCGCGCCCATCGACTGCCGGCGTGACGCAGAGCAGTAGCGCAAACGTCGCGGCGCAAGCGCCCAGTCCCAGGCTCCACTGCAGCAGCCCTTGCGCGAAGGCTCCGGCCGCGATGGCTGGAAGTGCCGCGAGCGCCAGCGTCAGCGCGACCGCGCCTGGCCCGAATCCGCGCGCGGCCAGGCGATGCGCCAAATGGACGCGATCGCCGATCCACCAGGCGCGGCCCTGCTGACGGCGCACGAAAACGACGCGCGCAAGGTCGAGCGCCGGCAGGAAGAACGCGCCCCAGGCGCTCGGTTCGCAAAGCAGCAGCAGCGCGATCAGGTGACTTCCGCTGTCGCCCAGCAGCAGGCTGGCCGGCATGCGCCGATGCAAATTGAAGGCCAGCACGCAGCACAGCAACACGGCGGCCGCGGGCCGCGCCGGTGCAAGCGCGAGCGCCGCGCTGAGCAACAGGACTCCGTCGGCGTTGTCGTAGGTATTGGCGAGATTCTGCGCGGCGAGCGCCGCCGCAAATCCAATCGCCATGCTCGCCCACCCGGACTCGCGCAGCAAGAATGCCATGGCCAGCGCGGGCAGGCTCTGCAGTCCCAGTTTGGCGCGCGCGCCGAGTCCAGAGTGCGATCGATCGTCGAGCAGGCCGACGAAAAGCGCCAGGAACAGTGTGGGCAACTCAGGGCGCCCTGCGGCGGGATGCGCACTCGCGCTGAACGCGGAAAGCACGAGCCCGACGAACAGGGCGAGCCCGCCGACCAGACACTTTCCCTGGATTTTGGAATCACGGTGCAATCCGTGTCCGCCGCCGCGATCGAGCAGGCCGAGCGGCCCGGCGAAATGCGCGAGAATTTTTGCGCTCAACGCGCCGGCCAAGGCGGGAAGTGCCAGATCGGCGAGACTCGCGATCCCGGTCAGGTCATCCCAAAAGACTGCGTGGGTCATGCTCGCGGAGCGCCGCGAAGCGGCCCAGCGTAGATGCCGCGCACCTCGATGTATTCCCGCACGCCGGCCGGCAGCAGACCCGGCGCGACGTTTCCGCGCCGCAGCGCCTCGCGGATGGCGCTCGAGGCCACGACTACGGCGCTGCACGGCACGATGGCACGCGCGAGTCTCGCCGCGAGTTCCGGCGAAAATTCCGCGCGCAGATTCTCGAGCGTCGGCCCCAGGTCGACTTCGCGCGGGACGATGATCGGCTCGATCAGTTGCAGCAAGCTGACCGCGTCCTTCCACTTGGAAAAACCGCGCAGGTTGTCGCTTCCGAGTACCAGGAAAAGGCGCGCGTCGGGATGCAGGCCCCAACGTGCGCGCACCTCGCGCACGCTGTCGATCGTGTAGGAAATCCCGGCGCGCTCGAGTTCGAGCGTGTCGACGAACCAATCGCCGTGACCACGCAGAGCCAATTCGAGCATCGCTACGCGCTCGGCGCCGCCGGCCAGGATCTGCTCGGGCTTGTGTGGCGGCTGAGCGGCGGGCAGGAACACGACGCGTTCGAGCCCGGCCGCCTTGGCCGCGGCCTCCGCCACGTGCAGATGCCCACAGTGGACAGGATCGAACGACCCTCCAAACAGCCCGATGCGTCGCAGCTTGCCCCATTCGCGGGCCCGGACCGAACTCGCCTCTGCAGAAGCCGCCGGGTTACCTGCAAAGGCCCCCGGGTAGTGGCCCTTTGCGCCCGGAGGATCGGGTTTTGGAGCGGAGGAAGGATCGACGGAAACGCCCACGTTGACCCCCTCCTAACCGGCCCATAGACTGTGGTGCAAGTTTTGCCCCGGAAGTTGTCGGCCCGATCGATGCGCTCCCGAGCACAAGACCCATCCCCCCACCGCGAATCTTGCGCCCTTGTGACCTCCGGCCGCCCCCGCGGCCGCGACTGAAACAAACCATGAAACTTCTCTCCGCCACCCTCGCCGGAATAGCCCTTGCGGCTCTGGCTTCGAGCTGCGTCACCCCGACCGCTGCCCAATCCAACCATTGGCGCATCGAGTCGATCGGTCCGCGAATCACTTACCAGTTGATGGGCTATGACGGCACGCGCGACGGAACGGCGCTCGACTTTGGCAAGAAGGAGGCAGCGAGCGTCGGCAAGACGCTGCAGCGCCGCTTGCTCAACTGGAACCCGGACAATCCGCTGACCGGCGACCTGTAGGCAAAGGTACGGGCGACAAGCTCAGGACCGGCGCGCCACGTTGCGGCGAGCCGGTCCAATTTTTCTGAACCGCGCGCAGCTGCCGCTCAGGAGCGCAGGTGCGCGAGCGCGCACTCCAACGCAGCGCCGTCCTGCGCGCGGATCCAGCGGATCTCGGGGAATTGACGCAACCAGGTGCGCTGTCGGCGAGCGAACTGGCGCGTGCGCAGGTTGATGCGCGCCTCGCAATCCGCGCGGCTCGAGCGTCCGTCGGCAAGTGCCAAAACTTCGGCGTAACCCAGCGCGGCGCTCGAAGTCGGGCTGAATCCTCCGCCTTCGCGAATGCGGCGCACCTCTTCCACCCAGCCCGAATCGAGCAGCGTGCGCGTGCGCAAGGGAATGCGCGCATCGAGTTCCGCCACGCTGACTTCGAGCGCGACGATTTTTCGCGCGCGGCCCTGGGAGCGGCCCTCGCCGTCGCGCCACTCGCGCTGCCAATCGGAAAGCGCGCGGCCAGACTGCGAGTGAACTTCGAGCGCGCGCAGCACGCGCTTCTTGTCGTTGGGATGCAGGCGTCTCGCGCTTGCCGGGTCGACGCTTCGAAGTTCGAGGAACAGCGCCGCGCTGCCTTCGGCGAGCCAGCGCTGCTCCAGGCCCGCGCGCAAGACCGGATCGACATCCGGCCCGCGAAACAACCCGTGCGTCAACGCCTTCAAGTACAGCGCCGTGCCGCCGACGAACAGGGCCGAACGCTTGCGACCGCCAAGTTCGGCGAGGAGCGCGCGCGCGTCGTCGACGTAGCGCGCCACCGAATAGCTTTCGCTGGCCGGGACCAGATCGATCAGGTGATGCGGGATCCGCGCGCGCAGTTCGCGATCGGGCTTGGCCGTGCCGATGTCCATGCCGCGGTAGACGAGCATCGAGTCCAGACTCGCAATCTCGGCCTGCAGGCCAAGCGCGAGTTCCGGGGCAAAGGCGCTCTTGCCCGACGCCGTCGGTCCCACCAACAAGGTGAGCGGCTGCGCTTCGAGCGGATCGGGTGCCATGGACCTCGCAGAATAGGTCAGCGCCGCCCCGCGCGTAAGTCACAGGGCAAACACGGCACCATGCCCGTGACGCTCGCACTCGAGAGGACTACTGTGGCGGCCATGGCCATGACCGCACTTGCCACGTTCCTTTGCCTGCGCTCGGCGCTCTCCTTGGCAGCGCTCGCGGGAGTCCAATCGACGCCGCCACCCCCCCCCGCGAAAGGCCAGTTACCGGCCGCCGCGGCGGTCCAACAGGCGGGCCAGGCCTTGCCACCGGACGCGACAGCCGAATCTCGCGCGCTCTGGACTGCGCTGGTCGAAGCGCTGCGCCCACAGACCGGCGCGGAAGTTCCCACGGCGATCACGGCCTTCGATCTTTCGATCAAGACGCGCGTGACCACGCTCAGCGAAACTGGCCGCGCCCAGAAGAACGACGTCAAGTTGCGCTATCGCTTCCTGTGGCCCGGCTTCGTGCGCACGACGCTGGTCGACAGCAAGGTCGAGCGCATGCGCGGACCGGACGGAGACTGGCTCTTCGATCCCGAGAAGCACGACATCGTGCAACTTGCCGGCGCGGACTTCGCGCAGGACCGACGCGAGCT